>PXSZ01000058.1:10112-15902 GCA_003023105.1 Bacteroidetes bacterium QH_10_64_37 | reverse complement strand
GTGCCATCGGTCGTCTGACCGTCAATGGTGGGCTGGGCCTGCACCGAATGGGGAGCAAAAACGAGCAGTGCAGCAGCAACGAGGATTGTTGTTTTCTTCAGAATGTTATATATAGAGAAAAGTTCACGTAATTGTCCTGTAGCGAGTCTCATGATACGGATTGTATTTTTGTGATTGATTGTCGCAAGCACAGAAATGCAGAGAAGTAAAGGTTTTCTTGAAACTTCTTCCTTTTCTGTCTGAGAATCAGATTATGCAAACTGCAACAAAACGTCAAGTCCGAGTCATCCGCCTCGCTCAAACTTCTCCGTTCTGGTTCTCATTATCCGGAGTGTAATCGCTTACGCTCCTTTGGTGTCGCAGCACCCCCTCCATGCATGCGCAAATTCCGTTCCTCTCACAAGTACAGCCCCGTGGCGATGAGGAAATAGATGGCCAGTCCCAAAATGTCGTTGAGGGTCGTGACGAACGGACCCATTGCGCTGGCCGGGTCGATGCCGAGCCACGCAAGAGCATGGTGAGGCCAAGGGTGGCCACAAGGGCCGTCACGTCTCCCAGTCCGAGCACGGCGACGGTCCCGCAGAGCAGGCCCGCCACGACGATCCCGTTGAGCAGGGCTACGAGCATTTCCTTTCCCATCCGCTGGAAGGCGTCGGACGGCCAGAGCTCGCCGGAACCGAGCCCCTGCACAGCGATGGCCGCACTCTGCACGGCGGCGTTCCCACCCATGGCCGTGACGATGGGGATAAACGTGGCGAGCACCACCGCCTGCTGGAGCGTGGCCTCGAAGGTCCCGATGACGAAGCCGGAGAGGCCTGACCCCACGAGGCCGATGATGAGCCACGGGAGACGCCCTCGGCTCACTTGCATGGCCGTGTCCACCGTCCCCTCTCGCCCGGTGAGGCCGCTCATGAGCTGAATGTCCTCCTCCGCCTCGTCGCGAATCACGTCAACCACGTCGTCGATCGTGATGCGCCCCATCATGCGCCCGGCCTCGTCGATCACCGGGACGGAGACTGGGTCGTACCGCTGCACCGCCCGTGCCACTTCCTCCTGATCGATCCCCGGCGCGACGGAAATGAAGTCGGCATCCATGATGTCGCGCACCTTTACCGATCCCGCCGACAGGAGCAGCTGCTTGAGCGAGAGGGTGCCGAGCAGCGTGCCGTTTTTGTCTACGACGTACGCGGTATAGACCTCGTCGACGGCGGCGGCGGTGCGGCGGACTTCCTCGGTCGCCTCCCGCAGGGTCCAGTCCGGGCGGATGGCCACATACTCGCGGGCCATAATCCCTCCGGCCGTCTCCTCCCCATATTCCAGAAGCTCGGTCAGGTCCTCCGCGTCCTCCAGGTCGGGTAGCACCTGAAGGGCCACCTCGTCCGGCAGGTCGGCCAGGACGTCGGCCGCGTCGTCGGTGTCGAGGGCGTCGATCAGGTTGACGAGCGTCTGCGGCGCGAGGCCGTCCAGCAGTCGAGACCGCACGGCGTCCTCCATCTCCGCGAGGACGTCGCTCCCCAGCTCCGGCGGCAGCCACCGGAAGAACTGCCGCGCTTCCTCCTCCGGCAGGCGGCGGAGCAAAAGGGCGATGTCGGCCGGATAGAGGTCGGCCACCAGGTTGAGCACCATCCCGCGCCGGCCCTCGGACAGGAGAGTGACGATGTCGTCCACGACCGACTCGTCGACCTCCAGCAGGCCGCTGTGGGGCGGGCCTTCGGACGAGGCGGAGGCATGGGACGGCGACGACGGGGACTCGGACTGCTCCATCGGGACGTGGCGAGGGGACGTGATTCAGAAACGCACCATCCCGTGTACGACGCAGGCCCGGAGACGTGCCCCAGTTATTCTGAGACGGGGTCGGCGTGCGTGTTCAGGTGACGGGCAAGGGTCGCAAACTCCTGCGGGGTGAGCGCCTCGGCGCGCTTGCGGCCCCAGTCGTTCGGGAAGCCCACGCCCTGCTCCTTCGTCCAGGCGCTCAGGCTGTTGCGCAGCATCTTGCGGCGCTGGTTGAACGCCGCCCGCACGTAGCGGCGCACGTCGTCGAAGCGGAGATCCTCGGGCTCCCCCCCGGCGTTGAATTGGAGGCGCACCACCGCGCTCGTCACGTCGGGCTGCGGGGAGAACACCTGCTGGGGCACCGTGAAGAGCAGCTCGGGCGCCGCGAAGAGCTGCAGCAGAACGCTGAGGATGCCGTATGATTTCGTTCGGGGCGCCGCCACGATCCGCTCCGCCACCTCGCGCTGCATCGTGAGCACCGCCTCGGCGACGTGCTGCCGCTGCTCCAGAAGCGAAAAGAGGAGCGGGCTCGTGAGGTAGTACGGCGTGTTGCTGAGGACCCAGAGCGGCCCGCCTGTCTCCTCGGCGAGGGCCGCCCAGTCGGTGTCCCGCACGTCTTCTGTCCGCACATCTGCGCCCGGCACGCGCTCGCGGAGCACCGCCACGGCCCGCTCGTCGATTTCGATGGCCGTGAGGGTCTCGACCCGCTGCGCCAGTCGAGGCTCTGTTTGGGACGGAAGGGAAGACTCACAGCGTTGCAGGTTCAAGGTTGGAAGGTTGAAGGGGTGTGCACACGCCTCCCAACCTTCAACGTTCACCGCGCCAACCTTCAACGTACATGCTTCCGCCGGTTGCGGACGTAGTCTTCGAAGAGGAACGAGCCGAGGTCGTCGAGCTCCGAGTAGTAGGCGCGGCCCTGGTTGGCCTCCGTCAGTTCGCGCACAAAGTCGCGCAGGCCCGGATCGCGGGCGATCATGAACGTCGTGATCGTGATGTCCTCCCGGCGGCAGATCGTCGCCTCGTCGAGCACCTTGTTCACCACCTTGCGGTCGAGTCCGTAGGCATTGCGGTACATCTTGCCGTCCTCGATGTGGCAGCTCGGCTTGCCGTCGGTAATCATGAAGATCTGCTGGTTGCGGTTGTTGCGACGGTGCAGGATGTCGCGCGCCCGCCGCAGCCCAGCCCGCGTGTTCGTGTAGTACGGCCCCACGTCGAGATATGGGAGGTCCTTCACGTCCACCTCCCACGCGTCGTTGCCGAAGGCCACGATGTCGAGCGAGTCCTTCGGGTACTGCGTCATGATGAGCTCCGAGAGGGCCATGGCCACCCGCCGGGCCGGCGTAATGCGGTCCTCGCCGTAGAGCACCATCGAGTGGGAGAGGTCGATCATGAGCACCGTCGCCATGGAGGCGTGGTGGTCCGTCTTGTGGACCTGAAAGTCGTCCTCGGCGAGGTGCCAGTCGTCCCCCACGCCGGACCGCTTGAACGAGTTGGAGAGCGTGCCGGTCACGTCGAGGTTCGACAGGTCGTCCCCGAACTGCCAGTCCTTCGTCTCGGGGAGTCGCTCATCGCCCTGCCCGGTGTAGGGCGTGCGGTGGTCCCCCATGCCGCCCTTCCGCAGGTCGTTGAAGATCTCCTCCAGGGCCGACTGCCGAAGCGAGCGCTCGGTGCGGGCCGTAATCTCGACCGTCTCTCCGTCCTCCCCCTCTTCGAGATAGCCGCGCTTCTTCAGCTCCTCGATAAAGTCGTCGAGGTCCTCGTCCGAGCCCTCAGTGAGCCCGTACTGCTCGTCGAGCTGCTCCATCCAGTCGAGCGCCTCCTCGGCGTCGCCGGCCGTGTGCTCAAGGAGTTCCTGGAAGAGATCGAACAGCTCCTCGAAGAGGGGCTTCTGACTGCCGTGGCGGACGGGGTCCCACTCAGTATACCGAAAACGCATTGCGTGGCGGAGAGTCTGAAAAGAATGCTGGATTAATAGATACGCTCGACGTTCGACGTTTGTTTGTTCTTCACGGCCGCAGCAGACCCACTTCTTACAGGGATAGGACATTCAGGGATAGGACATTCGCCTGTCGGCAGCGAACATCTCGCGATCTTTCCACGCCCGACCGGCGGCACGGTGACCGGATCTCACCCCAAGCATCCGTCCCTATCCCTTCAGATCGCCACTTCCACACTTCCACACCTCCATACGTCCACGCATCCACACCTTCATTACCCTTCATACGGAGACTCCAGATACTCCCGAGCGTCCTCGTGGGCACCCGCCGCATTTTCCATGTCCAGCACCGTCCGGTAGCGACTGACCGCCATGTCGCGCCGCCCGAGCGCGTCGTACACCATGCCCTGGTACAGGTAGCCGAGCATCCGGTACCGCGTGTCCTCGATGTCCCGGCTCGTGAGCTGCTCCAGCTTCGCCAGGCGACGCAGGGCCTCCTGGTACTGATCCTGGTAGAGGCGGTCGCGAGCCAGGTACAGTTGGGCGACCTCTTCCATGTGGGTGTTGTAGCCCGCCGTCCCGGCCTCGCAACGCTCCACGACCGATCGAAAAATCTGCCGGGCCCTCCCCCACCGTCCCCAGCGCGCGTAGATCCGGCCTTCGAAGACGTGGAAGAACGGATTGTCCGGGTGCTGCTCCCGGAGCTTCGAGACCCACTTCCGGCTCCTGCCAAAGTCATCCTCGTACAGGTAATGCGCCTTTGCAAGGAAATAGATCGCCTCCGTCTTCACGTACCGCCCGTTCGCGGCCGTTTCGCGGAGCAGCCGGAGGCCCCGCTCTTTGTTGCCGTCGGGCAACATCCAGGTGATCGCCCTTGACAGGGTGTACTCCTCCGACAAAACGGCGACGTAGTAGTCGTACATGCCCGATCCAAACACGTAGTCGCCGCGCTTCGGTGCCACCTCTTCCACCTTTTGGACGTAGTTGATGGCTTTCCGACCGTTGCGAACCGTTTTCCACCAGCGCGACCGGTTGGAGTGGAGGCGCGACAGAAAGCCGTGCGCCGCCGCCTTGAAGAGGGCCGCGTCGAAGTGGTCCGGGTCCTCCTGCAGCAGCGCGTTGCACCGCTCGATGACGGTGTTCATCTGCTCGATGAACGCCTCGTCGTGGGTGGTGTCCGTGAGGTCGAGCATGATGGTCCACCACAGGTTCAGGCCCTTCAGAAATGGCCCGACGGGGTGGTCGGGGTACCGCTCGTCAATCTTGTCAAACTGAGCCTTCGCCTCCTCGAACTGCATGCCGTAGAGAAGGTCCAGCCCATTCGTGCCCGTCTTTCGGACGAAGGGATCGTCGAGGATGGAGGAGGTTTGGTCCCCGAGGTGCTGACTGTCGGGACTCGGCGACGAGCGCGTCTGTGCATGTGCGACGCGGCTCGCCCCCGCAAGAAGCATCAATCCGACGAGAAGGGGGACGAAGCGAGGACTCATACCGACATACTGATGCGTGAAAATGTCCGTACCGATACGTGAGGAAGGTTGCAAACCGGTCTTGCCTACGGCGCTCCGTGTGCGTGTGGGCGTGAGTGCGTGTGAGCGTGGGATCTGTACTGCTCTGATTCGAGCAATATGGCAGCCTTTCTTCATTTCAGCCCTCCTCGTTCCCTCGTCCCCTCTCCCTGTCCCCGCGTCTCCGTGTCTTTCACCCCGATGGCGTTCGGGGCATGCTCTCCCATTCTCTCCCTCTCCCACCCCTCGCACACGTTACGAACCGGCTTCTTCGGCCTTGACGCCGCGCAGGCTCTTCTCGGCGAGCAGGTTCACGTCGTAGGTCCGCACCCGTCCGTTGCGCTCGCGGTGGCGGCGACGGGCAATGGTGATCAGCCGGTCCATCAGCTCATCGAACGGGACGCCGGAGGGCTCCCACAGGTAAAACGAAAACGAGCCGGGGATGGTGTTTATTTCATTGAAGTAGAGCGCTTCAGTGGCTTTGTCGATCATGAAGTCGATGCGGACGACGCCCGCGCACTCGAAGTGGTGGAAAATGCGGACGGCCATCTCCTGAATTTCCTCGGTGCGCTCGTC
>PXSZ01000058.1:0-10078 GCA_003023105.1 Bacteroidetes bacterium QH_10_64_37 | reverse complement strand
CTCCTTCGCACTCTCTCCGTCCTCCCGCATGTACTTGTCCCGAAAGGTCAGCACCTCGTCCTCGGCCGAGGAGACCGGCTCCTCCAGCACGCTGGGCGTGGCCTCGTGGGCGTCCCCCAGCACCGAGCAGTTGATCTCGCGCAGCGCCTCCACCGCCTCTTCCACGACCACCTTGTCGTCGTACCGGAAGGCATCCTCGATGGCCGCGTCGAGTGCGTCCCGGGTCTCCACCTGCGAGATGCCGATGGATGATCCGCAGCGAGCCGGCTTCACGACGAGGGGATAGTCGAGCTCCGCCTCGCACCGGTCGAGGCCCGCTTCTTCCCGGTAACCCCATTCGTCCTCTCGGAACGCCACGAAGTCCACGACGGGAATGCCCGCCGCCCGACACACCCGCTTCGACATCACCTTGTCCATCCCGAGTGCGGAGCCGAAGACGCCGGCGCTGGTGTAGGGGACGTTGAACGTCTCGCAGAGGCCCTGGATGCCGCCGTTCTCCCCCGGTCCGCCGTGCAGCCCAAGCAGCATCACGTCGATGCGTGTGCGCAGCGGGGGGCGCTGGAGGCGCTCCACAGCCCCGGCCTCGCGGTCTTCAAGGAGATCGAGGTGGCCGTGGGGCGTGGGCGCGAGCGCCACCGGCACGGCCTCCGCACGCAGGGCGTCGAGGTCGCGGTACCGCCCCACCTCCAGCAGGGGCTCGCCGGTGTACCACGTGCCGTCCTTGGCGACGTAGATGGGGACGGGCGTGTACCGGTCGCGGTCGAGCGCCGCTGCGGCCTGCAGCGCAGAGATGACCGACACCTCGTGCTCGGGCGCCACGCCGCCGAGGACGACGCCGACATTCAGGGGACCGGAGGACACGGTGGAACCAGTGCGACCAGTGAACAGAACCGCGATTTTGTGCGAGAGACCGATACGTAGAGGGAAGTCCGAACGATCCCTACTCGGTCTCCCCGGTCTGCCGAGCCGTACAAAAGTTCCTGAAGATTCCGTCGCTAAGTGCGGGCGTTTGGGCGTCTGGGAGTGTGAGGGAAAACGCTCGCATGTCCACTCCGATGGCAGTCGCACCGGCGTCAAGCAAACACCACAGCTTTTGTGAAATCGTCCTCCCCCCGGCTACTTTTTCTCCGGTCCCTTCGGGACGAAGTGCGTCCCGACAGCTGTCGCGGACCGATGAAGAAATAGCACCGACAGCAGTCGAGTCCTCGATTCCCATGGGGACAGGCACTCCCATACGCAACCCTTCCCCGTGCTCCCACTCGCCCATTCTTCCACTCCCCCATTCACCCACGCTCCCACGCCCAATCAAATCTCCACCAAACTCGACGCCCCCTCCCCGTGCGACGCCGCCCTCGTCGTTGGTTTTGAGGACCGCACGGCTTAGATTGCCCCCGGTCATTCACTTCTCTCCAAGGGGACACTGCCGGTGCGACTGGCCCTCATTTCCGACATTCATTCGAACCTCGAAGCGCTCGAACGCACGTTTCGGGCCCTCGACGAGGCGGATGTCGAGGCCGTCTACTGCCTGGGCGACGTGGTGGGCTACAACGCCGATCCCGCCGCGTGCGTCGATCTGGTGCGCGAGCGCTGCGACGCCGTCGTGCTCGGCAACCACGACGCCGCAGTGGCCCAACCGGCGAACGTGCACTTTCTTCCCGCCGACGGGCAGGAGGCCGCCCGGCACAACCGCACGCAGCTCTCGGACGCCCAGCGGGATTATCTCGCCGACCTGCCGCTCACTCACACGGTGGCGAACTGCACGTTCGTCCACGCCACCCCCGACACCCCGACAGCCTGGAAGCGACTCACGACGTACCCGGATGCCCAGGCTCAGTTCGACCACTTCGACACGGACGTGTGCTTCATCGGCCACACCCACACCCCGGCCGTCATGGCCGACACGCTGGGCATCTTTCGGGTGCGGGCCGGACACCGCTACCTCATCAACGTCGGCAGCGTGGGGCAGCCGCGCGATGGGAATCCCAGGCTGAGCTTCGGCCTGTTCGACACGGAGGCCTTCGCCTACGAAAACGTCCGCCTCGACTATGACGTAGCCGCAGCGGCCCGCAAGGTCCGCACCGCCGACGGCCTGTCCAATCGACTCGCTGATCGGCTGGAGAGCGGAACGTAGCCCCGCGCTACGCCGTGGCCGTGCGGCCCAACACGTGGCCCAGGCCGTCGGACAGGGACGAGAACCCAAAGTCGTACCCGGTCTCTTGCAGCCGCCGGGGGACGACGCGGGCGCTGGCCAGGATCATCTCGTCCGCCACTTCCCCGGCCACGGTCCGCACCAGCGAGGGGGGCACGGTGAGGAACGCGGGCCGGTTCAGGACGTCGGCCAGGGTCTGGGTGTACGTCTCCATCGTCACCGGCGACGGGGCAGTGAGGTTGACCGGCCCCTCCAGCGCATCGGTCCAGAGAGCGTGGTAAAAACCGCCAAGCACGTCGTCGAGCGTAATCCAGGGAAAGTACTGATTCCGCGCCCCCACCCGCCCGCCGAGACCGAGCCAGAAGGCTGGAAGCATGAGGCGGAGAGCGCCCCCGGCCGGGGTGAGGATAATGCCGGTGCGCATCTGCACGGTGCGGATGCCGGCGGCTGCGGCAGGCTCAGTCGCCGCCTCCCACGCCTCGCACACCTCCGTCAAGAACCCTGCGTTGCGCGGCTCGCTCTCCTCGGTGATCCGGTCGGTGCCGTGATCGCCGTAGTACCCCACGGCAGAGGACGAGACGAGCACCTCGGGCGGGTCGTCGAGCCCGGCGAGCGCCTCGGCCAACAGGCGCGTGCCGTCCGCCCGGCTGGAGTAGATCCGCTGCTTTTTGGCGGGCGTCCAGCGCCCAAACACGTTTTCCCCGGCCAGGTGGATCACCGCGTCGAGGCCCTCCAGCTTCTCCGCCTCCACGCGCCCGGTCTGCGGGTCCCACAGGATCTCGTCGTCTCCCGTCGGCTCAGAGCGCGTGAGCCGCTTCACGGTGTGTCCGCCCGCCGTGAGAAAGGGAACCAGTTGCGACCCGACGAGGCCGGACGTGCCGCTCACGGCGATGGTGAGGCTCCGATCGTCGGGATTGTAGCGACGGTGGAGGGCGAGATCGCGGCGCGTCACGCGGTGGCGGTATGTAAACTGGCGGCGAAGTTCGTCCTCCAGCCACGGCACAGCCTGCCGTCCCAGCGCGCCGCCGGGCGGCCCGTACTCGATGCGATCCGTCAGCGTCGTGCCGTCGTTGTCCTCCGACGCGGGCTCAAATCGATGTGTGTGGTCCCAGTGCGGGAACGGTCCTTGCACCTGTCGGTCGCAGAACTGCCGGCCCTCGATCACGTCGTGGTGCTCGGCCACCCACCGCAACGCCACCGGCTCCGGCCCGAGGCGCAGCACGGCCCGCTCCCCCTCCCCGATGCCCTCGAACCGTTCCAGCCGCACCGGGGCCCAGGGCGGCACGAGCCGCTCGAAGGCGCCCGAACGAGCGTGCCACGTGAAGAGGGCGTCAGCGGATGCGTCCAGGGAGCTGGAAGCCGTAAAGGTATGCATGGAAAGCGCAGTGAAAGCATGAGTGGGAGTCAGCGGGACTACGTAATGGACTCATAAACGCCGAGGGCAGTTTCGGGGGCCTCGTGCGGTTCGAGCAGCGTTTCCAAGAAAATGGGTAGAACCGAAACAGTGTCGCTGTCTTTCGGTGAACACAGAGTCAACTCAACTGAGAGTGACGTCGTTGTTCTGCATCCCGAGAGTCGGTGCGAGTGCAGGGGATCATCGGACCGCTCGGGATGGCAGAGACGCCCCGCCGTGTGTTGCCCCCATCTGAATCTACCAGCGCTATGAAGCTCACGCCGCTCGACATTCGAAAGCGAGAGTTCGACCGAAGCCTTCGCGGATACGATCCCGAAGAGGTCGAAGCATTTCTCGACATGGTTGCCGAACAGTGGCAGGACCTTGAGGACGAGCACCGCCGTCTGGAGAAGAAGGTGGAGGAGCTCGAACACCAGATGGACCACTACCGGAAGGTGGAAGAAGCCCTGCAGCAGGCCCTCGACCAGACGCGCGAGAACGCAGAGGCAAAGATTCAAAATGCCCGCGAGAAGGCCGAAAACATCGTTCGCGAGGCGAAGGCGGAGGCGCAAGAGATGGAGCGCAAGGCCGACGACGCCATTCAAGAAGCAAAGGCGGAAGCCGAAGACATCAAGCGCAAAGCGGAGGCTGAGCGCGATCAGTTGAAGGCGGACACCCAGCGCCTTCGGAACCGGCACGCCGAAGTGGCGGCACGGCTGCGGGCCTTCCTCAACGCAGAGCTCGAAATTCTGGAGGAGCACGAGGCGGAGGACACTCGGCCCACCCCCAGTCCCGAGGATTCTCCGGAGCCGTCGCGGTCCGATGAGTCCGACCCGGTGTCCGCCCCGTCCGACGAGATTGCCGCATCGGGCCCCGGTGCCCCGTCGGAGGAACCGTCCGCTCCCGATCCCTTCCGGACGGACGACGACGCAGAAGAGCCCGAGTGGGTGGACCCCGAACCGGGCCACACAGAAGAGCCTCCCTCTGGCCCACACGCGGAAGTCGAGGCCGAGGCGACGCCGGAGCCCTCCCCCCTCGGCGATGAACTCGACGACCCTGAGAACTCAGCTTCCAACACGCTGGACGAGGGCGGCGTGAAGACCGAGGAGACCGAGAAAACCGACGAGAGAGAATCCTTCTTCTCCAAGATCGAGCCGAGGGAGGACACCGGCGCGGCCGACACGACCGACGTCCCGGAACCGCCCCCCTCCGAGGTGTTCACGGAGAACGTGATGACGGAGACCGGCCCGACCCCGCGCCCCCCTTCTCCCGACGATGAGGCCGAGGACATGCCCGACATCTCTCCCACCGAGTCCCAACAGCCGTCGGGAGAGGAGGACGCCGAATCGGACTGGGAGGAGGAAAAAACAAAGAAGCAGCGCCCTCGCACCAACGAGGAGGAGGCCACCTCGGAGGAGATCGAGAAGATCTGGAACATCCTCGACGACATGGAGGAGTAGTACGTCGTCAACCGTGATTATTTGATCCTTTCTCGGAGAACTGGAAGGAGCCCACCATGGCATTTGTGTAGAAAATACCGTCCATGCCGATGATTGATCGGTGTACGGGAGAATAGAAAATTGAGGAGCCGACTACTGTCGGGATGCGAGCATTCTCTCCCCCACTCTCACGCTTCCACGCCCCCACGCTCCCTTCCCCAGAGAATCGTCACTTGCATGTCCACAGCCCCCGATTCGTCTGCACTCACCGCCGAGGGCACGGCCGCATACCGGCAGCAGGTGGAGGAGGCCGCCTCGGCGCTCCCACCCCTGCCGTCTCCGACCGTCGGAATTCTGCACGACACCGCACTCGACGACCTTTTAGCCGAGGAGACGGTCGAGACCACCGTTCCGTACGCCGACATTCCTCACTTCCCCGCGTCGGGGGACACGCTCACGACCGGCATTCTTGACGGCACATCTGTCGTCGAAGTAAATCAGCAAATGCATCTTTACGACGGCCACACGCCCCGCGAGGTGACCTTTCCGGTGCGCATGCTCGCCACGGCCGGCGTCGACACGCTGCTCCTGACGGCCACGGCCGGCAGCGTGACCCCCCAGTTCGAGCGCGGCGACCTGATGCTGCTCACCGACCACATCAACTTTCAGGGGCAGAACCCGCTCGTTGGGCCGAACGTGGAGGACTGGGGCCCGCGTTTCCCCGACATGACGGAGCCGTACGATCCCACCCTCCGACAGGGGGCCGGCGACGTGGCCCGCGACGAAGGCATCTCGCTGCAGAAGGGCATCTACCTGGCGCTCCTCGGCCCGAACGAGGAGACGACGGCCGAGCACCGGATGGCCCGCCGACTGGGGGCCGACGCCGTGGGCCCGAGCGTAGTCCCCGAAGTGATCGCGGCGCGTCACATGGACGTGCGGGTCCTGGCCCTCACCCTCCTCGCCGAACAGCATCTGACGGACGACGCTCCCCCCACCTCCACCGGGGACGACAAACCCCTCCGGGCGGCGCGCTCGCACCTGCACCGTCTCCTGACGGGCATCGTGGCACGGCTCGATACGATCAAGGCCACGACGTAGTCCCCACCCGTCCCGCTGTTGGAGCTTGCCAATTCGGGGTCGCCCCCAACTTGCCATCGCTGTCTTCCCAATCCGGATTCACTTCCCCCTCCTTTTCTCACATGAAATCGAATGTCCTTGCGTCCGGCGACTGGCAGGTCCACAAGTTCGGCGGAACCAGCCTCGCCGATCCGGACCGCATCGAACATGTGGCCTCGCTCCTCGACACTCGCGAGCCGCCACTGATGGTTGTGGTCTCCGCGATGAGCGGCGTGACGGATCATCTGCTCGACCTTGCCGAGCGGGCCCCGGCTGGCGACAATGCCCTCGACGATCACCTGCAGGCCCTTCGCAATGACCAGCAGGCCGCCGTCATGGACCTGCTGGACGGCGAGGCTGCCACGTCTGTGCTCCGCCGACTGGACGTGGACGTGGACGACCTGGCCGACGTGCTCCGTGCCACCCGCCTGATGGGCACCGCCCCCTCTGCGACGCGCGATCTCGTGGCGGGCTACGGCGAGCTATGGTCGGCTCGGGTGCTGGGCGGGGTGCTCCGCGACCGGGGCCTCTCGACCGCTGTTTGTGACGCCCGCGAGGTGCTCGTCGTCGCCCACGAGGACCTGGGCCCGGTGGTGGACTGGGACGCAACGCGCGAGCGATTTGCCGACTGGCGGGCCGATCATGAGGACGCCGACGCGATCGTGGCCACCGGCTTCATCGCCGCGACGCCCGACGGGGTGCCGACCACGCTGGGGCGCAACGGCTCGGACCATTCCGCCGCCCTCTTCGCGGCCCTGCTCGGGGCGGAGACACTCACGATCTGGACGGACACGGACGGCGTGATGAGCGCCGATCCCCGCTACGTCCCCGACGCCCGCCGCCTCGACACGCTCTCCTACCAGGAGGCGATGGAATTGGCCTATTTCGGTGCCGACGTGATCCACCCGCGCACGCTGGCCCCGGCCGTCGAGCACGAGATCCCAATCACCATCCGCAATACCTTCGCGCCCGAGCGGCCCGGCACCCGCATCCACCTCGACGGCGACGGCGCGTCGGTCGTCAAGGGCTTTTCCACGATCGACGACGTGGCGCTGCTCAACCTGGAGGGCAGCGGCATGATTGGGGTGCCCGGGATCGCCCGACGGCTCTTCGATGCACTGGAGAACGAGGGCGTGTCCGTCATCCTCATCTCGCAGGGCAGCTCCGAGCACTCGATCTGTTTCGCCGTGCCCCAGGCGCAGGCCAAAGTGGCACGCGAGGCGGCCGAGCAGGCCTTTTACGCCGAACTGGACCGCGGGCAGATCCATCAAGTGGATGTCACGCCGAACTGCAGCATTCTGGCCGTCGTGGGAGATCAGATGGCAGGGACCCCCGGCGTCGCCGCTACCTTCTTCGAGGCATTGGGCGACGCGAGCGTCAACGTGCGGGCCATCGCCCAGGGCTCCTCGGAGCGCAACATCTCGGCCGTGGTGGACGGGGACGACGCCCGACGAGCCCTGCGGGCTGCCCATGCCGGCTTCTACCTGTCGAACCGGACCCTGTCGATCGGCGTCGTGGGGGCCGGCAACGTGGGATCCGCCCTGCTCGATCAGATCGAGGATCAGGCCGATCGGCTCCGCGAGGAGCAGGACATCGACCTGCGGGTGCGCGGCATTGCCACCTCCTCGAAGATGCTCCGCGCCGAGCAGAGCCTCGACCTCACAACGTGGCGCGACGACCTGGCCGATGGCGCCGCGACCGACCTTGACGCGTTCGCCGACCACGTCCAGACCGAATACCATCCCCACACGGCAATCGTCGACTGCACGGCCAGCGAGGTCGTAGCCCAGCGCTACCAGGACTGGCTGGAGCGGGACATTCACGTCGTCACGCCAAACAAGAAGGCCAACACCACCTCGTGGGACGCGTATCGCGCCCTCCGGGCCGCCAGCCAGGGCCCCGGCCCCCGGTATCTCTACGAAACCACCGTCGGGGCGGGCCTGCCCATCCTGCAGACGCTCAACAGCCTCACCGAGACGGGCGACCAGATCCACCGGATCGAAGGCATCCTTTCCGGCACGCTCTCGTATCTCTTCAACGCGTTCGACGGCGACCGGCCCTTCTCCGCCATCCTCCGGCAGGCGAAGGAGGAAGGCTTCACGGAGCCCGATCCCCGGGACGACCTTTCCGGTATGGACGTGGCGCGGAAGGTGGTGATTCTGGCCCGTGAGATGGGCGTTCCGCTGAAGCTGGACGAGGTGGAAATCGATGGACTGGTGCCAGACGCCCTCCAGAACGGGTCGGTGGAGACGTTCTTGGAAAACCTCCCGGCGCATGACGCGGCGATGACGAAAATCCTCCGGGACGCCCAGGCGGAGGACAAGGTGCTCCGGTTTGTGGGGAGCATCGCGCGGAACGGGGAGGCCTCGGTCCGACTGCGCCGCTACCCCCTCGACCACACCTTCGCCCGAATCCGCCACACCGACAACATCGTCCGCTTCCAGACGGACCGCTACGACGAGACGCCGCTCATCGTGCAAGGTCCCGGCGCCGGGCCCCAGGTCACCGCCGCGGGCGTGTTCACCGACCTCCTTCGGCTGATGTCGTAGGTTGAGCGTGGGAGAATGGGTGAGTAGAGCACTGAGGATGACCGGGGGTGGGGCGACTATACGGACAATCAGCGAGGTGTGAGAGAACCGGAGAGAACACTTCTGAATCATACCTCACCCCGAAAAATGAGACAATGCGCAAATCAGACGATGAAAAATGAGGTCACCGCCTTCGCCCCCGCCTCGATGGGCAACGTTGCCGTGGGGTACGACGTGCTGGGCAGCGCCCTCGACGGATTGGGCGATCGAGTGACGGTGCGCCGGCTGGACGCGCCCGTCGTGCGGATCGGAACCATTACCGGACGCGTCACAGACCTTCCCACGGATCCAGCCGAGAACACCGCCTCCGTGGCCCTGTCGTCGCTCCGGGACGCGACCGGAATCGACGGCGGGTTCGAGGTCTCGATCGAGAAGGGCATCCCGCTCGGATCAGGGCTCGGGGGATCTGCGGCCTCCGCCGTCGGGGCGGTCGTTGCCGGCGCCGAGCTCCTTCAGGGGGCCTGGTCGAAGGAAGAGTCGTTGCCACACGCCCTGGCCGGCGAGGCCGTCGCCAGCGGCGACCTCCACCCCGACAACGTCGCGCCCTGCCTGTTCGGCGGCCTCGTGCTCACCCGCGCGATGGACCCGCCGGACGTGGTGCCGATTCCCGTCCCCTCCGGCATCCGTTGCGTCCTCGTGCACCCGAACCGCGTGGTGCCCACCCGGGAGGCACGCACCTGCCTGCCCGACGCGATTCCGCTCGCCGACTCGGTGCGGCAGACGGCCCACCTGGGCGCCTTCGTGGCGGGCTGCTACCGGAACGACCTCGCCCTCATCGGACGCGCCCTGCGCGACCTCATCGTGGAGCCGCACCGGGCCGACCTCGTCCCCGGCTTCGCGGACGTGCAGGAGGCGGCCATGGCCGCGGGGGCGCTGGGCTGCTCCCTCTCGGGCGCTGGCCCCACCCTCTTCGCGTGGTGCGACGGCCCGGCCGACGCCGCGCACGTTCGGGACGCGATGATCAACGCCTTCGCCCAGCACGACGTCCCCACCGACGCCTGGCTCTCGACGATCCCTCCCGAAGGCGCCCACGTCGTCAACTCCATCCCCGCAGACTCCTAATCGATTGGAGGCAATTCCGCGAGACCGGCTGAGCGGCCCTTTCGTTGTTCAACTTCTCCCCTTGGCCCTCCTCGCACCCCCAGCACCTCGAACGCTCCCCTCTTTCCCGCCTCCTTCCCGTTTGTGCTCGGGACATGCCCCGATGGCATTCGGGACATGTTTCCCCCCTACCCCCGCGCCCCCAAGCCCCTCATGCCCAGCATGCAGCACGCTCCCGCCAAGGTCAACCTGGGCCTCCACGTCCTTCGCGAGCGCACGGACGGGGACCACGACGTTGAGACGGTCCTCCATCGGATCGACTGGGCCGACACGATCACCGCCGCCCCAGCCG
>PXSZ01000057.1 GCA_003023105.1 Bacteroidetes bacterium QH_10_64_37 | reverse complement strand
GCCCTCATCGATGAGGCCAAGTTGCTTGTTGTACCGGAACTGGGACAGGAGGCGCTGGATGGGGTCGCGGACGATGGCAAAGAGCTTTGCGTCGGGATTATAGGCCCGAATCTCGTCGGCGGTCGCGGCGCTTTTGTAATACATCACCGTGGCGTCCCCAAAGTATCGATAATTCTCGTCGAAGGGGAAGTGGCTGTGATACGCCGTACGTGTTTCGGGGCCTTCGCCCTCGGGGCCCTCGTCGCCAAAGAAGTAGAGCTCCTTGACATCCGCCATGAACACGTCGGGGTGGTGGTCGAGCAGGTAGTGGAGCCAGCTCGTCCCGGCCTTGTTCACGCCGATGAGGAAGAGGTTCACCTTGTTCATGGAGCGTCGTTCGCCCGTATCAAATACAGTTGCGCAGAATACCGGTGCTCGTGGCGGGCCGCCCACAGAGTGGAGAGGAGGGCCACCACCGGCGCTCGCTGAGGAGCGACACGTAAAACGCGTCGAGCCGCATCGGACGAATGTCGCGGACGGTCATTTCATGTTGATCGAACAGGCGGCGCACGTCATCCGGGCGGAAGTGGTACAGGTGGCGGGGCACGTCGTATGCGGCCCAGTGCCTGCCGTAGTACTGGGCATCGAGCGACGCACAGTTCGGGACCGCCACGACCAGGGTGCCGGTGGGGGCGAGGGTGCGCTTTAGCTGCTCAACGGTCGTGGAGAGGGAGGGAACGTGCTCCAGCACGTGCCACAGCGTGATCACGTCGAAGTGGTCGGCGGGAACGTCCCGAATTCGCCCTGGGTCGTCGACGCTCAGCTCATACTTCTCGGTGGCCACCGCCTGCGCCTCCGCATCGGGCTCCAGCCCGTGCGCCTCCCAGTCCTTCGACTCACAGAGGTTCAAAAATTCTCCCGTGCCGCAGCCGAAGTCAAGCAGGCGGCCGGGCGGGTTCGCCACGAGCGAAGAAATGAGGCGGTGCTTCGACCGAAGGGTGTAGAGGCGCACCCAGCGGTACAGGGTGTCGATCAGTCGTGCCCAATCTCGTCGTCGCTGGGCCTCGGGTTTGTGAAACGGAATCCGCATGCCTCGCACTCGACAATGTCGAACTGCTCGCCCGAGACGGTGTGGTCGCGGCACGTCAGAAAGTGCCGAAAATGGTCGCCGTGACAGAGGGGACAGCGATCGAGCGTATCCACCGATGTGCACGGATAGGGAATATTGGACGTAGGGAAAGTGAACGCGCGGACGCTCGTCAACCCCCTTCCTTCCGGCCCTCCACTCGTACGCGCACCCACAACTGGCGCTGGAACAGCGAAAATAACCGACCGTTTCGAGAGGCTCGTGGAATCGAGTGGGCCTTCCGCCCCGCTGGTCGCTTCTTGTCCGCGTCAAGGATTTTGTCACATGGCTTCCTCTACCCGGACTCCCTCCCCGCGCACCGCACAGACCGACACATTCTGGGCGCGGCTCTCGCCCACGACGCGGCATGCAGCCTGTCTCGGACTCTTACTGGCAGTGGCCCTGGCCTTCTACGCCCCGGCCGTGTTTGAGGGAAAGAATATTCAGGGCACCGATAGCATCACCTTTCGGGCCAACGCGCAGGTGACGGTGGAGCATCACCAGAAGACGGGCGAGTGGGCCCGCTGGGCGCCGAACGTGTTCGGCGGAATGCCCTACATCAACGATAAGATCTCCGTCGTTCAGGCCGACGATCTGGTCAATCTCATCCGCGGATCCGCGTGGCCGGTGTCCATCCTGTTTGTGCTGATGGCGGGGGTGTATCTGCTCGTCTTTTACCTGACGCGGAACCACTTTTCGGGCCTCCTCTCGGGCCTTGCGTTCGGCTTTACGACCTACATCCCCATCATCATTGGGGTGGGGCACGGGACCAAATTCGTCGCCCTGGCCTACGCGCCGTATGTCTTGCTCGCGTTCATTTATACCCTGCGGAATCCTTCACTCCTCGGGGGACTCCTGTTTGCGGGGGCGCTGGCCCTCCAGCTCCGGGCCAATCATCCGCAGATTGTGTTCTACACGGGAATGCTTCTCCTGCTGTGGTGGATCGTGGAGGCGATCGGGGCCGTGCGGGACGATCGGGTCCCGGAGCTAGCCACCTCGACCGGCTGGCTCGCGCTGGGGACGGTGTTGAGCCTCGCCATGGCTGCGGAGCCTTATCTGGCCCGGTACCAGTACAAGCAGTACTCGGTGCGGGGCGCCGCGGCGGCCGTAAACGGGGGTGGAGGCGGCGGTGGGGGTGGCATGGGCTGGACGGCGGCCATGCGGTGGAGCCAAGGGCCGGGCGAACTGTTCACGCTCGTCGTAGCGGACGCCTTTGGGGGGGGAGGACAGACGTACTGGGGACCGAAGACCTTTACCGAGGGGCCGCACTACATCACGGGGGTCGTCATGGCGCTGGCCGGTCTGGCCGTGTGGCGGGTGCGCACCTGGCTCGTCTGGGGCCTGGGCCTGGGGGCCCTCGGGACCGCCCTCTTCTCGCTGGGGAAGTACGCCGCGTGGTTGAACTGGCCGATGTTCCGGTACTTTCCCTTCTTCGACGCCTTCCGGGGCCCGGAAATGTGGCTGAGCGTGACGAGCCTCGCGCTCGTCGTCCTCGCAGGCATTGGGCTAGACTACGCGTTGCGCCGAGACGCGTCGAAGAGCCGTCGACAGCAACAACGGCCGGATGCCCGGCAGCGTCCCCTCCTCATCTCGTTCGGGGTCGTCTTCGGCATCGTAGCCCTAGTCTGGCTGTCCCCCAACACGTTCCTCGACTTCGAGAAGCCCAACGAACAGCAGCGCATCCGTCAGGCCCTGCTCCGCCAGAACCCGAACGTCTCGCCTCAGAATCCGAAAGTGCAGCAGGCGGTGCGCCAGCAGGTGCAGAAGTTGAAGGGTCAACGTCGCGGTGCTTTTACGACCGACGCGCAGCGGACCCTGCTCTTCCTCGCCCTTGCGGCCGGAGTGCTCGTCCTGTACCGCCGCAACACCGTTCCCGCGTGGGCGGCAGGCCTTGGGGTCGTCGCGATCATAAGCCTAGACCTTTGGGGGGTCGACTCGCGGTACATGGGAGAGGACCGCTATTCGTCCCAGGAGGTAGAGCAGTCGATTCCCACCTACCAGTTCGATCAGTTCATCAAACAGAAGCAGGAGGAGGCCGGGGGGCTGGGCCGCTTCCGTGTCCTCTCGCTGGTGGAGGGCAATCCGACCAGCACCGCCCGCCCATCGTACCACTACGAGAACGTAGGGGGGTACCACGGAGCCAAGCTGCAGCGTTATCAGGACTACCTCGATCATATCCTGCAGGCAAACAGCCAGGGCCCCCCGAATGAGAACGCGCTCGACCTCATGAACACCCGGTACATCGCGGCCCGGCAGCAGTTGCCCAGCACCGAGGTCGCTTATCGGAGTGAGAAGTCGGGCGTGCTGGTGCTCGAAAACAAGGACGCCGTCCCACGCGGCTTCCTCGTGGAGGAGACGGAGGTCGTCGAGGACCCGAAACAGATGTGGTCACGGCTCCGGTCCCCGTCCTTCGAGCCACGGCAGACCGCCCTCCTCTCCGAGCCTCTCAACCAGCCGGTCACGCCCATCGACAGCGGCAGCACGGCCGAGGTGACGATGGAGCACTACGAACCGGAGGAAATCCGGTGGACCGTAAACACGGATGCGCCCCGCTTCTTCGTGGCGAGCGAGGTGTACTACCCGGCCGGGTGGAATGCGTACCTGGACGGGAAGAAAGTGCCCATCCACCGGACCGACTATCTGCTCCGGGGGGTGCATGTGCCGGAGGGCGAGCACACGCTGGAGATGCGCTTCGAGCCAACGGCCGACCGCTACGGCACCTGGATCGCGTGGGCGAGCACGATCTTCGTCTACGGCGGGGTCTTTGCGCTTGTCGGGATGCGGGTGCGTCGGCGGTGGGAGCTGGCGGAGAACGACGAGGACGAGTCGTGGTGAGGCGCCATTGGATCCCAGGCTACCTTGGCTCCACAGAGTCGCCGTAGCCGCACTCCTGGAGCGTTGGCGCGATTGCCTCCTCAAGACGCTCAATCTGGTCATCACGGAGTCGCGTCTGCCACGTCTCCTGAGGCGGGCGTACCTTGTCCAGGTGTCGCCGATTTTCTGCCGTGAAGAAGGCCTCAGGGGAAAGGTTGGCGGTGGAAAACACGCGACGGAGCACTTGGCCGGGGGTGTCGAGGAAGGACTCGTATCGGACCTCCAGGCAGTGACCTTCGGGGAAACGGGCGAGGTCGGTACGAATTTGGTCAATACATTGTCGCCAAGTCCATGCTGCCTGTTCGATTGGTGAGGCAAACTGCACGGACTGCCAGCCTGGGGGGCGCACGCCCCACCACTGATGAAGCCCGTCGCTGGCACGCCGCCGCTTAAGGATGGAGGCCGCGACGGCCCGGCCGTCCCGAATCAGATGGATGATATAGGCCTCGGGGAAGAGGGCTTGAAGAAACCGGAGGCGGAAGGCATTTCGAGGGGTCTTCCACGCGAACCGCGGGCGTCTGTGATACCGGCGGTGCCAGCGCACGACATCGTGGACGTACGTCCGAACTGCGGGGGTCACGTCGTCCTCCGTAGCCCGGTGGTCCTCGGTGGACGGGAGCGCTCGGCTCCAGATGGCGTGCCCCTCATGGGTTTCAAAGACCGAGGAGAGTTCGAGGGAGCCGTCGTGCGGGCCCCGCAAGAGAGGGGGAAGCATCGCGTCGGGGAGGCGGTGCAGAACCCATTCGACGTGCCAGGCAACAGGGGGCGGAACGCGCCGAAACCACGATTTTCCACACACCGCGTTGCTGAAAGGCGTGATCCATGCCACCTGCGGGTGGAGACGAACCAGTTGATGCAACACCCCCGTCCCCGACCGCGGACATCCAACAATGAAGAGGGGACGATTCATGGAGCGGCGCGACGGGATTGCGGGCAGAACTCAGATGGTGTGCTCGCCGGGGGCGGTGAGCGCTTCGGAGTACCGGAACAGGGCGAACGACGGACCGTTTCGGGGGTCTCGCTTGGCGGGACCGACGCGGCGCTCCCGACCGCATGTCCACGACCCGTCTCAGTTTGTCCCGACGCGGCCGGTTCGCCTACGATGATCGACCCTGAAATCTGGAACGAGGCCCTGAGCGACGTTTCGCTGATGCTGGGTGGGGGCGCGCCGATTTCTCAGACGTCCTCCGGAGGAAATCCCACGCTGGCGTTCGGCACCGTGGTGCGGGCGGCGCCGATTGCGGAGGGGGGCGAGCTGGTGCTTCTCGACTGGGCCACGAAGACGGTCGAGGCAACAGTCCCCATCCGCCCGCGCACCCCCACCATCGAGGAGGACCCGAATCCGAGGGGCAACGGGCGGGGCTGTCGTGGCATCCGGCGGGTCGACGATCGACTCGTCGCGTCCACGTACCACACGCTCGAACTGTACGACGCGGGTCTTCAACTCGTGGACACCCTCAGCGACGGGCTGATGGTGGGCCTCCACGAGATTGCGCGCACCGACCGTGGGACGGTGTGGGTGACGTCCACAGCGATCGATGCGGCGGTGGAGTACGATTTGGCGACGGGGGAGCGAGTGCAAGCTCTCTGGCCCCGGGAGATGGACGGACTTCAGGACGCCCTCGGGCTGGCGCCGCTCGACATCGACAAAGATGCCGACAACCGGCTTCGGTTTCTTGATCCGTCCGCGACGGACTCCGAGAGCCACCTCCATCTCAACGCGCTGGCGGTGCACGAGGGATCCCTCTTTGCGCTGCTCAATGCGCACGGCGTGGTGGTGGATCTGACGAACGAGGAGGTCGTGCTGCGGCACGAGCACCTGCAGGGAGGACACAACCTCGTCATTGGGGACGACGGGCTCGCGATCGTCAACGACTCGTTCGGGAAGGCCGTCCGGTTTTACGACCTGAATGCCGGGGCGCTCCGGCGGACCCTTGATCTCACGGACTACCGGTGGGTGCGAGAGCTCATCCGGTGGGAGATTCCGGCGTACTGGGGCAAGGAGGCCCTGCGGAAGATCGGATTCATGGAGAGCTCGGTCGCAAAGCCGCTCTTCGTGCGGGGACTCGTCCGGCGGGGGGACACGCTGTTCGTCGGCGTCTCCCCTGCGGCCATCCTGCAAATCAACTGGACGACCGGGGAGCTGGTGGACGCGTATCAGTACTCGTCGGACGTTCACGTCTGCGTCCACGGCCTTGCGGTGATGGAGGAAGAGGCGCTTCGGGCAGCGTGACGTGCCGCCCGTCTTAATCGAGATACTCGGCGTACGAGGTGCCGCGAAGCCGCCGGGCGAGTTCGTCGTAGTTGGCAACCCGCTCTTTCAGCGAGGGCGGGGCCACCTTGCGGTAGCTGCTCTCCACCGGCCCCGACTCGATTCCCAGGAAGTCGCAGACCGAATCGACCGTCGACTGGTGGTCGTCTGCGTGGCGGATGTGTTCCTCGTAGGTCAGGGAGAGGTGCGGCACGTCCGCCAGCAGGCTCTGCTCGTACTCGTGGAGCGCCTCGCTACTTTGCATCCACTCCACCACGTGGTCGGGGTCGACGTGGAGGGCCGTCGGCCCGGCGTCCGGGTCGGATTTCTTCCGATGAAACGTATCCCGCCGCGCTCGGATGTTGGAGAGTGCGTGGCGCACCAGGTTCGTCCGGCGCAGGTACAGGATCTGGAAGCCGTGCTCGCGGTAGAGGGTGCGGAGAAAATCCTCCCGCCCCCCAGGCGGACGCTGTACGTCTTTGATCTGGTAGCTGAGAATTTTGCACCCGTACGCCTCCGCGACGCACCGGGCAGCCCGTCCCAGTACGTGCCGGTAGGGGAACGGGACGTAGTTGTGCAGCACCTCCCCCTCGCAGCGGAGGTCCGGCACGTCGTCGAGCATGCTCACCAGCGCCGTGGTGCCCGAGCGTCCCCGCCCGAAGAGCACGAACCGCGTCTCCGGAAGCGACTGGCCGGACAGGTAGCTCAGTCCGGCCTGAAGATGCCGCACCTGCTGCCGGAGAAACAAATAAGTGGTCGAAGCCGCAAAAAGGTGCCCAAACGAGCCCTGTAGTGGAACTACCGGGCAAGTGCAGAAGGCTTTTTGCGCGAGATCCACGAAGTCGCAGGCACAGAGCATCCGCCAAACAGACTCACAACATCACACGCCTCGTCCCTACGCCCACAGGTGACGCGAAAATGCGTACAGAAATCTCGTAGTTGGGATTATGAGCCCAATCGAGCCCGCAGTTCATCCCAGAGATCGTCCACGATTTTTTGGTCACGGGGAGAAAGGCCCAGGGCCAGCAAGATGCCGCCGTAGACGAGCAGGGCGGCGGGAATGCCGACGATCCAGCGGCTCGGGGCGGCGAGCAGAATGAAGAGGAACCACGCCGTGCCCCCCGACGCTGCGGCCGCCGCGAGGGGCTTCCACAGGGTCCCCCGAAAGGGCTGGATGCGGGTGAAATAGTAGAGGCCTGCCAGCTGAAGGACGTTGCCCAGAACGTGGCTGATGCCGGTCGCGATGGCCGCGCCGACGACGCCGTACCACTGGATGAGGACCCAGTTCAGGCCGACGTTGAGGGCGGCCATGCTGACGTTGACTGCGAACGCGAAGTCCTGGTGGTCCGACATCTGAAGCATGTGCCCCACCGATCCGGATCCGGCCACCACGATGTAGGCGAGGGCCAGCAGCCGGAGCAGAATGGCTCCCTTCCGGAACTCCGGCCCAAAGATGGCCATGATGTCCGGGGCGAACACGATCAGGAGCACGGCCAGGGGAAGCGTGCCGAGAGCAATCCACCGGACCGTATCGGCGTAGAGCTGCGCCAGGGCGTCGCGACGGTCGCTGTGGTACAGCTCGGAGATGACCGGAGAGAACGCGGCCGTGAGTGCGAACAGGACGAACCGGAGCTGGACGGACATTTTGGAAGCGGCCGTGTAGAGGCCCACTGCCTCCTCGGTGGCGAGGAGGCCGAGCATGATCCGGTCGGCGCGGGCAAGGCCCATGCTGGCGAGGCTGACCCCCACGATGGGGAGGGAAAAACGCAGGAGGCCCCGGACATCGATCGTTGGCGAAAGGGTAGAGAAAAGCAGCGGAAACAGGCGGTAGACCGCGTACACCGATGCTCCGGCGGCCAGCACGGTGGAGGCCAGGAAGGCGTACAGGGCCGCCGTGAAGCCCTGTCCAAAGAGCAGCAGAACGCCCGTGAGCAGCAGAAAGAGGACGGGCTGGAGGATGGAGTCGAGGAGCACGTCCACCCGCATTTTTCCGAGCGCCCGGGCCATGCGGGAGCCGAGGTAGGTGAGGATGTAGAAGGGCAGTCCCGCAGCGAACAGCCGAAAGACGAGGGTGTAGTCCGCATTCTCGAGGATGCCCTCATTCTCGAGGATGCCCTCGGCCAACCACGGGGCAGCAAAAAAGAATGCCATCCCCAGGAGAAGTCCGGCGCCGAGCCCCAGGCCCCCGACGGCGAGAAACGTGCCCTTCAGCTTGGCCTCGTCTCCGCTCTCATGGTACTCGGCTCCGAACCGCACGACGCCGTTCTGGAGCCCGAGCGTCCCGAGCTCGCGGACCACGCGGAGGATCGAGAGGCCGAAACTGTAGAGGCCGTACAGGGCGGAGCCGAAGCTTCGGCTGAGGACAATCTGGAGGGCAAACCCGACGGCCTTTGCGACGAGCGATCCGGAAAAGACCGAGCTTCCCCCCCTCAGGATGCGGTCGACGTAATCGGTCCTGTCGCCGCTCTTGTCCGAATCGGTGGGGGGAGACGGGGCGTCGCCCTTCGACGAGTTGGCCATGCGAGGGTAAAGGGGCGCGAAAGCGTTAAGGTATCGGAGGAAGGCTGAGCCGAGCCCAAGATCCCATGACCGTAGAGGAAACAATGGTCCCGCCCAAGAAAACAGAGAATCTCGACTGTATCGAGGGGAGGGCTAAGTTTTGGTGGAGGATTGACGCAGAGCCCTTGCGGGGAGCCCTCTCGCGTGGTCGTCGAGATTCAGGCCTGGGCTGCATCCAAAACAGAGGCCATGGGGATCACCTGATTCCTGCCCAAGTTTCTTCCCGTGTTGCTACGCTCCGCTCCCGACGCAGCGCCGCTGCATGTCGCGCCGCAGTCTCCTGATTGTATGGTTCATCCTCGCAGCCGCCGGCCTGGCCCCGGAGCAATTCTGCAGGGCATAGGGCGCCTTCTTGCGATGGGGGAACGTAGAACGGCTGATGATTCGGGAAGGGGCGTCTCCCGATCATCCGTTCCATACGCCGAGGGGGCAAGTGGCAGACAGCAGTTGAACAACAGCAGCATGCTTCTTACGGAGGCGGCGGGCCCGGGTGTCGAAGTGGAGGTGGACTCGATCGGACAAACGGCCTGGGAATGGGACATTCCGTCTTACGATGGGAAGCGTCCGTTGTGCACATCGTGGATTTTCCCGAGGAGTTGGTTTCGTTTAGATACGTTCTCACATATCGGTAAATGACGCTCTCGACCTTTGCGACGACGCGATGGACCGATGGCAAAAATGCCGAACACCTTCATCATTGGGGCAGCTAAGTCTGGGACCACCTCGCTTTACGACTACCTGCGCCAGCACCCGGATGTATTCATGAGTCCGGTCAAAGAGCCGTGCTTTTTTGCCTACGCAGAGAATCCCCCCGAGATGGTAGGACCAGGGGATGAAGAATCAAATCGAGAATCAGAGGTCGTCTACACGCTGGAGCACTACCGGACGCTATTTACGGGCGCTACAACAGAGACCATCGTCGGGGAGGCCTCGCCCGTATATCTCTACGACGAGGACGCGCCCCGCCTGCTTCGTGAGCACCGTCCCGACGCCGCCCTGATCGTGATCCTCCGCAACCCCATCGAGCGAGCGTACTCGCACTATCTCCACCTCCGCCAGGCGGGGCGCGAACCGCTACGGGACTTCGAGGCAGCCCTCGATGCGGAGGACGAGCGAATAGAGGCAGGGTGGGAGTGGTCCTGGCATTATCGGCGCATGGGCCTCTACGGACAGCAGCTGGCGCGCTATTTGGAGTACTTCGACCGCGAACAACTATACGTCTACCGCTTTGAGGAGCTGACAGCAAGTCCTGTGAGATTTGCCCAGTCAGTGTACCGAGCACTCGGCGTGGATCCGTCCTTCAAGCCAGACACTGGCATCCGCCGCCGGGCCACGGGGGTTCCAGTCCTCCAGTGGTTGCACAGGTTCGTTGGCAACCCCGATCACGTTCTGCGACGGTGGTCGCGTCTCGTCCTACCGGAGGCTGTGCGCGACCGCCTCCTCATGGCTATGCGGAATGCCAATCTGGAGAAGCCTCCGTTGCCGGACACGGCCCGGGCTCGGTTGGCGAAAACCTACCGCGACGACGTGTGCCGATTGGAGGACCTCCTCGACCATTCCTTTTCCGACTGGCTAGCCACGGAGACCCGACGCGCTAATGACAAATGATCGATCGGAGGGTCGTACTGGCAGGGCCCCCAACGGCCCGAGGCTGCGGGTGCTCGGCTGGCCGGGATTCACGAGTGAAAACGGCAATCCGTATACCCGTCTGCTCTACGAAGGCATGGAGGCGGAGGCGAACGTGGAAGTGGACGGGTTTACGATGTTCGAGCCCCTCCAGCGGCGCTACGACGTGTGGCACGTGCACTGGCCGGAGGACTTCCTCAGCTATCCCTCGGCGGTGGCAGCCTACTTCTACGTCACGGCGGAGCTACTCCTCTTCGCGTGGGCCCGACTCCGGGGCACCAAGCTCGTGTGGACGATCCACGATGTAGGCCCGCACGAGTCTTACCATCCGCAGTTGGAGCGTCTCTTCTGGCCGCTCTTTCTTCCGATGGTGGACGGAATCATCAGCCTGAGTGAGACAGCACGGGCGGAGGCGTACGACCGGTTTCCCGTGCTTCGGTCCGTCCCAAGTGCAATCGTTCCCCACGGCCACTACCGCACGGCGTATCCGGATTCTGTGCCGAAGGCCAAGGCCCGACGCCAGTTCGATTTGGAGGCCAACGTCCCGGTGGCCCTGTTTGTGGGGCGCATCCGGCCCTACAAGAACGTCGTTCCCCTGATTAAGACCTTCCGGCAGTGGGAGAATCCGGAGGCGCGCCTTATCGTGGCGGGCAATCCCGTCTCTGAGGAGTTGGACGGGCGCATTCGGGCGGAAGCGAATGAAGACGCCCGCGTTCGCACGGACCTTCGGTTCATTGAGGAAGATGAGATCCCGGTCCTTATTGCCGCTGCCGACCTCGTCGTGCTCCCATACGAGACCATCATGCACTCGGGCTCGGCCCTCCTCGCGCTGTCGTTCGACCGGTCGGTCCTCGTTCCCGACCTCGGGGCCATGGCAGAACTCCAGGACCGGATGGGTCCTGAGTGGGTCCGCACCTACTCCGGCAGTCTCACGCCGTCGGTCCTGGCCGACGGGATGACGTGGGCTCGCTCGACGGGCCGCGCGAACCGGGCCCCGGTGGAGGATCTGGACTGGTCCCGGCTAGCCCGGCAGACCGTCGCCCTTTATCATCGCGTGCTCGACGCCCATGACTGACTCTGTGCCGCGCCATCCCGTCTTCGTGGTGGGCATGCCGCGCTCGGGCACCACGCTGCTCAGCAGCCTGCTCGGCGCGCATCCCGACCTCGTCATTGCTCCGGAGACGCACTACTTTACACGGTGCTGGACGGGGGAGGCGATTCGCGGTTGGGCCGACGTGGAGCGAATGCTGGACCGGCTCGACCAGCAGCCCGGTGTCCGCGACATGGCCCTGTCTGACGAGGAATGGGCCACCATCCGCGAGCGGCTCCGGACGCTGGAGGCACCCACTCACGCGGACATCCTCGGCATGCTTCTGCATACGTATGCGGCTCAGACGGACGCTTCAGCATGGGGCGAGAAGACGCCGGACCACCTCCGGCTCGTTCCCGAGATGGCCCGGCAGTTTCCGGAGGCTGTCTTTGTCGCCATCATTCGGGACCCCCGCGACGTGTGCCTGTCGCTCCGGTCAATGCCGTGGAGCCGCAGCACGCTGCCGGAGCAGGCGTGGACGTGGCGCACCTACGCGGCGCTCGTGGACCGCTACCGGACGGACTACGACGGTCGGTTCTTCGACCTGCGCTACGAGGACCTGATCGGGGATCCCAAGTCTGTCCTCCGGGACGTGTGCGCCTTTCTGGAAATGCCGTTTCACGAGTCGATGCTCCGGTCCCGAGAACAGGAGGCGCAGCCGTTCGACGCGGAGCGGGAGCCGTGGAAGCAAAACAGCGGTCGCCGGATCGATGCCTCCAACCGGGAGAAGTGGCGCACGCAGATGCCGGAGGCGGAGCGCGTCCTCGTGGAATGGATCGCGGGACGCCGGCTCTCGGCCTACGGCTACGCGCGCCCGCCGGTCGAGTGGCGGCCCCCACTGGTCGGGCAGATCCTGCGGCGTCTCGGGACGGCGGCCCTCCGGTGGGGGCGGCGCACCGTCCACAATCTGCGGTCCGGCCACGCGTTCAGGGACGACGCCGCGCCGCAGTGGATGGAAGACTGAGCGGGGAGAGTCGAACACGCGGTGGGGGCGGTGCGTGTAGCGATTCCGTGTTCTCTTCTCCCATAATGAGCGAGGTGGTTCGTGGCTTCGTCGAACGACTCTCAGGGGGCCGTCTTCTGGGACCGGCTGCGTGCCCTCTTCGCCCCGCGCGAGAACGAGCCGATGCGCGATGAGGACCCGCAGCGGGGACTTGTGATTACGATCTGCGTGCTGGTCTCCTGTGTCCTGTGGCTGTCGCTATCCCTGGGCGAGCAGCGCACACAGACGCTCCGGGTACCAGTCAATGTCGTGGAGACCCCGGAGGGGGAGGCACTCGCCGAGAAACCCCCGTCCCACGCACAGGTGCAGCTGCAGGGGCGAGGGCTTGATCTGTTGCGCCTCTTCTACAATCCGCCGGTCGTGGAGGTGAGTGCCACCACGGGCCGGGTGAACGTGGCCGAAGAGATCACCCTTCCGCAGGGCACCTCGCTCCGGATTGAGAGCGTGACCCCAACCTCCTTCGGGATGGAGCTGGAGGCCCTCCAGACCCAACAAATCCCGGTAAAGAACCGCGTGGAGGTCCGTCCGGCGTCTGCGTACGAGGTGATCGGCGATCTCCAGCTGAATCCGGATTCGGTGGAGGTGACGGGGGCGAAGTCTATCGTGGAGGGCCTGGAGGCGTGGCCGACGACGCAGGGGACCATCAAGAACCTTCAGGATACCACAACGGTCGAGGTCCCGCTGGCGGACACGCTCGGTCGTCTCGTCGAGGTCTCCTCCGAGGCCGTGACCCTCGTCGCGCGAGCCGGGCGGTTCGTGGAGGAAACGCGGAAAGTGGGGGTCGAGGTGACCGGCGTGCCGGCGGGGCAAGATCTGGTGTCGCTCCAGCCGTCCTCGATCCGCATTCGGTTCCGCGTGCTGTTTGAAGACCTCTTCAGGGCCCGCCGCTCGTCGGAGTTTTTCGCCACGGTGTCGTACGATCAGATCCGCACCGATACGACCGGGTATGTGACGCCTCGGGTGGGCGTCCCTTCGGACCTTCTCATTCGCAGTCCCGAACCCATTCCGTCCCGGTTGCGCTACTACACCTTCGTCTCGGAAAATTAGGTGGGGCACCGGTCGTTTCGTGAATCGATGCTCGTACCCGTTCTATGGTCGCCCTGGCCTTTGCCGTGGCGTGCAGCGTCGCCATCGGCATGATCCTCAAGCATGCCGGGCGGCGTCAACTGGATCGTACGGCCCTGCTAACGGTGAATTATGCGGCGGCGGTCGGCGTCGCCGTTCTTCTGCTTGCAATCGGGGGGCGATCGGTCGAGGAGGGCCTTACGTTGTCGGCATCGCTCGTCGCGCTCGGGGTGGGGACCGGAGGGGTGCTCATCGCGGGATTCTTTGCGCTGGCGTGGGCCACGGAGGTGGCCGGGATGTCGCTGGCGATCGGGGTGATGCGGGTGTCCGTCGTGGTGCCCTTTCTGGCGTCGTGGTGGGTGTGGGACGAGGTGCCCACCGTGGCGCAGGGGATCGGGATGGTGCTGGCGATGGGGGCGTTCTTTTTGCTGGCCCATCGGCGGTCAGCCCCGGAGCCTGTGCCGGCGGGCGGCGCGTCTGCGTCCGACGCGTCCGCCTCGATCTCGCCGCCTGTGCCGTCGGTCGACTGGCACGCCGCCGGGGTGCTCGCGCTTACCTTTTGCCTGGGCGGGGCCGTGGACGTGTCGATGAAGGCGTTCGAGGAGGCATTCGGGGTCGGGAACAGTCAGGTACTGTTTTTGCTGATGGCGTTCGGCGTGGCCTTTCTCGTGGGGGCCGCCATCGTCCTTCGCCGAGGACTGCAGGGGGGCGAATGGCCCACCGGCCGGACGGCGGCGTGGGGCATGCTGCTCGGGATCGTGAACTACGGATCGCTTGCGTTTCTCCTCCGGGCCATCGAGGTGCTTCCGGGGCCGTTCGTCTTTCCGGCAAACAACATTGCCATCATGACCCTCGCGGCTCTTCTCGGCGTTACGGTGTGGGGCGAGCATCTGTCGCGAGCCAATCGTATCGGGCTCGTGCTGGCCGGCCTCGCCCTCCTGCTTCTCGGGCTTTGATCGCCGTTTGGGGAGATGGGTAGAGGCATCCTGCCGGGACGCTTCTACAAGCTCTCCTGCTGTGGGGGGAGGGGTCGTCCGAGGCAACCATCCGGTCGTTAGGAGGAATAGAACTTTCAGTCTAAATTGAAACCGCGCCTCCAGTCCCATGTACGTTGACACCGGCTGAACGGTAGAAGAGGAAGATCCCGTTTCCCGGTGGTCTGATTTGCGAAGTTCCAACCCAACGCTGGTGTACGGATGCAGGGCTCATCCTCGCCTCCTTACATTGACACGCCGTACGGCATCCTCACGGGCGGGGGGCGGTGGTACCACGTCACGGAGCAGGACGTGCAGGACTACGCCGGGGCGGTCCTCGACCACGCATCGTTGGAGCAGTTGCTTCGGTGGGCGGACACGTGGGTGGAATCGGCCAAGACGGTCGCGCTCTGGGGCCTTCCCCTTCTGCTCTGGGTCCTGCCTGCGGGCTGGGCCGTGGGCGGCGCGCTCGGGCTCTTCGTGGGGTGGAGCCTGCTAAGCCCGGCGCTCCCGAGCCTCCTGGCGGTCCGGGTCGTGACGGTGCTGGATCACGTACTTGCCCAGGCCCTCTACTACGTGTTCACGATGAGTGTCTTCGCCGCCGCCGAGATGTACCTCCCCGTGGGCGTGGGGCTGGGCGGATTCGCGCTCCTTCGGTGGGGCGTGCTGGAATGGGCGTTGGGATTTCTCCTTCGTCCTCTGCAGCAGACGCTGTACCCGCTCCCGATTGCCGATCAGGTGTTGCGGGGGCTCATCGTGCGAGTCGCGCTCAAGCACCGCCTCTCGCTTCCTCAGGTGGACGACATTACCGAAGACATTCTGGACAACCTCCACAGTCATCAGGACACAGGCGATCCCGCTTCGTAGCCCTTGGGACCGTCTCTGAATACCGCGTTTTTGCGATCAGACCTTCTTCGGCATGGACGACGATGCATTTCTGTCAACTGTGGACGCCCCCACGACGCTCTACCTCGTCCGCCACGGCGAGACCGAGCACAATCGCCGGAACATCATTCAGGGCGGAGGGGTGGACAGCGAGCTCAATGCGGCCGGTCGGGCGCAGGCCGAGGCCCTGGCGCAGCGTCTCCGATCGGTGTCGTTCGACGCCCTGTACGCCAGCACGCTCCGGCGCGCCAGGCAGACCGCCGACATTCTGGCGCGGCCCCACGAGCCGCTCACGCGGACGCATTTGCACGACTTGAGTGAGATGGACTGGGGCGTGTTTGAGGGCGAACCGCCCTCCGAGGAGCGGGACGCGTTGATGAAGGCCCTCAAGTCTAAATGGCGGGACGGAGCCTACGACCGGGCCGTGGAGGGCGGCGAGTCGATTCGAGACGTGCAGGAGCGGGCACAGCGCGCCATTCGGCACATTCTCACGCGAGAAGTGGGCCGGACGGTCCTCGTGGTGACCCACGGGCGGTACCTCCGGGTGCTGCTCGCCACGATCCTCGACGATTACGGACTGAAGCACATGCAAGAGCTCGGGCACTCCAACACCTGTGTCAACCGCGTGGTTGTGGAGGAGGGGCGAGCCTGGGCCGATCTTCAGAACTGCACCGCACACCTGTCGTCTGCGGAGATGTCTACCTGATCGGATCGGCGCTTTTGAGCGTTGGCCTGCTCGTCCAGGTGCACGCTGGTCCGCCGTTCATCGTTCTACCGTACTGCTCTACTATGCTCGCCCTCGATCCTACCGTCATTCGAGACATCGACGCCGCCGACGAGGTGCGGAGGGCCCTGTCGGATCGGGTCCGGAAGGCGGTTCGGTCGGGGGCAGGGCCGTCGCCCATCGATCGGGTGAGCGTGCCCGTGCCGGAGCCGGTTCGGCCCGTCGACTGGGTTCGGGCACAGGATCGACCGGCCGGTCGATCCTCCGAGGCGGCCTACTGGTCGGGTCGCGAGGAGACCCGCACCGTCGCGGCCATCGGGGCGGCGGACGTCGTGTTCAGCACGTCGGCCCCGGTGGACTATGGCGCCCTGGGCGCGGCCCTGGACGATCGGCTCGGCTCGGCGAATCCGTCGATGCGGTACTACGGCGGCCTCCGCTTCGACGCGGCGCAGCCCCCGGCCGCGGACCGACCTGATCGTCGGTGGGCGCCGTTTGGGACGTACCGGTTCGTGCTTCCCCGGTTCGAGCTCGTAGACGCGGAGGACACCCTCCGGCTGGCGTGCAACCTCGTGCTCCCCCGCGATGCGTATCGGACGGAGGGGATCGAGGGAGCAATCCGCGAAATGGCTCTTCCGATCCTGGAGGAACGGACGCCCTTGCCCCGGCCCTATCACCGTCAGGACGTGCCGGACCACAAGGGGTGGACCCGAATGATTCGCTGGGCGCTCGATGCGATCAAGGGAGACGCGCTCGACAAGGTCGTACTGGCGCGGCGCGTGGCCCTCGCGCTGGGCGAGTCGATGGATCCGCTGCTCGTTCTGAGCCATCTGGAGGCGGCGACGCCGGGCTGCTATCACTTTGCCGTACGGCCGGCGGACGGGTCCGCCTTCGTCGGCGCCTCCCCCGAACGGCTCTTCCGGCGGGCGGGACGCACGGTTGTGAGTGAGGCAGTGGCGGGCACGCGGCCTCGGGGCGACACCGAGGCGGAGGACGAGCGACTTCGCAAAGAGCTCTTGCAAAACCCCAAGGAGCGCCGCGAGCACGCGTTCGTGGAGGAGGCCATTCGGGATGAGCTCGAACAGGTCTGTACAACGGTG
>PXSZ01000047.1 GCA_003023105.1 Bacteroidetes bacterium QH_10_64_37 | reverse complement strand
CTGGCACACCACCGATACGCTGCAGGAAGCCCGTGAGGCCTGTGGGGGGCAGGGCTACCGGGCGGACAATCGGATTGGGCGGCTCAAGGCCGACACCGATGTCTTTACCACCTTCGAAGGGGACAACACCGTGCTCATGCTGCAGGTGGCCAAGGGCCTGCTGTCGGACTTCCGGCGCGAGTTCCGGGACATGAACCTGCTGGGCATGGCCCGTTTCGTGGCCGACGAGATGGCGACCCGGGTGACGGAGCTGAATCCCGTGGTCACCCGCAATACGGACCCCGAGCACCTGCGGGGGCTCGACTTCCAGCGGAGCGCGTTCGAGTACCGGGCCGAGCACATGCTCCAAAACGTGGGTCAGCGCCTAGAGCGCCGCATTGACGACGGCATGGACCCGTTCGACGCGTTCGTGGACGTGCAGGACCACCTCGTGCAGCTCGCCCACGCGGAGGCCGAGCGGGTGACCCTGGACCGGTTCGTCGACGCGATCGAGCCAGTTGAGGACGAGTCGCTCCGCGAGACGCTCACGGCGCTCCGTCGGCTGTTCGCGCTCGCCCGCATCGAGGCGGATCTGGACTGGTTCCTGGAGGCCGGTTACGTGACCTCGTCCAAGGCGAAGGCCGTCCGCGGCGCCGTCAATGCCCTGTGCGACGAGGTGCGGCCTCAGGCCGAGGCGCTGGTCGACGCGTTTGCCATACCGGATGCCTGTCTCGCGGCGCCCATTGCGACGCAGGAGGGGGCGGGACCGGTCTGATTCACCCGAGGTAGACCATCAGTGGTCAGAGAGCGATCATCCACACGATCGCCATGAGGAGACACCCGCCGAGGGCCCATCGGTTCGAGGGGTGTCCCCACCGCCGTCCCCGTCGGTACACGCCGTAGAGGGCGGCGGGCCAGAAGAGGAGGACGAGCACCAGAAGCGTGCCCCGCCGCTCGTACCAGGGATCGTCGGTCGCCTCCGAGAGGTGAACCTTTGTCAGCGTCTCGCCGCAGACGGGGCAGTAGTCGTCCGAAGGCTCACGGTGGGCGTCGCAGGAGGGGCATCGGTCCACGGCGGTCGGAAACACTGCGAGGTTGCGCGGAATCGCTCGATGGGGGGCAACTTCGTTCCCGAGCGGAGGATGCTGTCAGCCAAAGGTCTGGTCGCGCTGCTTCATCGCCTGCCGGGCATTTTGCTGGAGCCACTGCCCCAGTTGCATTGCATGCTCGGGCGTCATGACGAGGGAGGCCTGCACCTCGCGGGTCAGTTCGCCGCGCGTCACCTGTTCGCTCCGCTCGCTGAGGTCGACCTGACCGGTCTCGTCGATCTGGTGGCTCACGTGGTGCGGAATGCTCCCACGCTCGACGTACAGGTTGGCCACCACGGACGCGCCGTCCGGCGTGGGGCCGCCGTGGGCACCGGTCGCAGCGAGGGTACGGATGTCGTCCGCGTCTTCGTAGACGAAGGTGATCTCGTTCTGGGAGTCGTCGGGCATGGCGGGGAACTGCGATTAGGGGGCAGTGAGTAATTGGGGACAACGGGGGCGCGCAGACCCACGTCGAGGCGAGAGTTAGTTTTCCGCGACCTGGATCTCGAACGGCACGCGCACTTCGGCCCAGTGCAGGACACCGGTACCAGTGGTGTCCGTGACCTCCTCAAAGAGAAAGGTCATCATCTCGCGCGGAGGGGCCGATTCGGGTGTTACCTCCACGCGCAGGGCGTCTTTGCTCTTGTCGTAGTTGGTCCCCCACTGGTTGGCCGCATTGTTGAAGATGAGGGTCCACTGATCCTTCTGCGGAATGGTGTAGAGCGAGTAGGTGCCTTCTGAAAGCGGCTCGCCCTCGATCGTTACGTCCGAGGAGACGGAGAAAGTGGTCGCTTCATTGGCACCGGTGCGCCACACCTCGCCGTAGGGCACCAGTTCGCCGTAGATTGTGCGGCCCTTCACTTGGGGCCGTCCGTAGGTGATGCGAACCTCCGTGGTGCCAATGGTCTGCGAGACGGCGGCGTTGGGGCTCACGCGAGGCTCCTCGGTGCCGCGTTCCTGGGCGGCGGAGGGGGCCGCCGACACGACGGCCAGGAGGAGCAGGGACAGAGCGATGCCGAGAATACGTCGAGTCATGGGGGCTTGGGGAGTGGAGAAAAGAATCAAAAGAGGATGTCGGCCGCCCCCGGAAGAGGGAGCGGCGGGCGGGAGTGCTTCTATTCGATTTCGAGCGACCCGGGGCCCGCAATGCTTCCTTCCCGAGTTTCGTACCATTCGAGCTCAAGTTCGAGGCTGATCTCCGAAGATCCTCGCTCGTTCGATTCGCGTTCCAGCTCGATTTCGAACTCGACGTGTTCCGGGACCTGGATCGTCGTGGACTGGTCGGCGGCCGAAAAGTCGAGCTGTCCATTTTCGTCCAGCTTGTCCGCTACGGTGCGCAGGTACGTGGCGACGTCTGCACGGGACATGTCTTGTTCAAACTCGAAGAGGGTATCGTCAGGCATAGGCTAAGAGCGGATGGTCGGAGAGAGTTACGAACGAATTTCAATACACGTACACGACTTCGATGCATCCGTTCGTCGCCCAACGATGAAAATTTGGGACTTTGGGCATCGATCCCTGGACGAGGGCTCGAAAAGTCGATCAGTGTCGCGTCTTCATAATCGATTGCCGTGGCTCACTGGACTCTTTCTCGCGCCCTCTTTACCATACTTTCTGTGCGGCACCCATCCGTTGTGGCGCGGATCGTCGTTCTGCTCTCTCAGAAGTTTGGCCGATGGTGGTTGTTGAAGGGCCGCTGCTTTGGGCCATTTACGTGGCGCTGGCGGTGATTGGACTGTCCATTGCGGGAGCGCTTCTGCGCGTGCTGTGGGGGCCAAGTCTGGCGGACCGCGTCGTCGCCCTCGATCTTGTGGCCTACCTGGCGATGGGATTCCTCGCGGCCTATGCCGTCCTGGCGGGGGAGGACACCTTTATCGACGTGGCCCTCGTGCTGGGATTACTCGTCTTCTTGGGCACCGTGGCCGTGGCCCGGTACATCGAGCGCGTTCGTTCCGGAGAAGCTCTCGTGGATTCATGACCGACATTATCGCCGCTCTTTTGATGATCGGGGGGACGGGCTTCATGCTCGTGGCCGCGGTTGGGTTGCTTCGTCTTCCCGACCTGTACACCCGAATGCACGCCGTCACGAAGGCGGGAACCCTCGGCATCGGTCTCCTCCTCGTATCCGCCGCCGTGTCGTTCGGAGAAGTCAGCGTCACGGCGCGGGCCCTCTTGGCCATCCTGTTTGTCTTTCTGACCGCGCCCGTCTCGGCCCACATGATTGGGCGAGCGGGCTACCTCGGCACCGCCCCGCTATGGGGGGAGACCGTGTTCGACGACTGGGGAGCGGGCTACGAGGAGGTTCGGCGGGAGGGGGAGAAGGAACCGCCCACCGAGACCAATGCTCGGACTCAGGACGTGTATGGGACCCCGGACTCGGCTGCCTAATGCAACTTCAAGCAATCCCTTTTGCGATTGAGTGATCTTGAGCGGAGCGCACTCTGAAAGCACTTCTATCCCTGCGGTTAGGGCGAAGCGGAATCGAAAGATCTGTTCAACCGGTTCGAAACGCCCGAATCAGGGACATTCTTCGGTCGCTTGGCGCTCCCTCAGAATGACGAGCCCTTTGCGGCGCACAAGCAACTCCTCGAAGGTGCACTAATGCGCGGGTCTTTTGCAATGTCGGTTCCTCGACTCATGCCCTCACGCTGCTTCGGTCATGCTCCTCGCTGTTCTTAGTATCTTCGTTGGTGCCGCGCTTGCCCCGCTGGTGGTGCGCCTGCTCGGGCGGGCGGCGGGATGGGGGTTGGGGCTGGTGCCCCTCGGCGTCTTCGTCTTCTTCGCCGAGAAACTCCCGCAGATTGCCCATGGCGAGACGATCCGACACGTCCACGAGTGGCTCCCGTCACTCAACACGCCGCTCTCGTTCTACCTGGACGGCCTGAGCCTCCTGTTCGCGCTGCTGGTGACGGGCATCGGGACACTGATCGTCGTCTACGCCGGGGGATACCTCGCGCATCACGAGCAGCTGGGCCGCTTCTACGTGCAACTGCTGGCGTTTATGGGGGCGATGCTGGGCCTCGTGGTGGCGGACAATGTGTTCGTCTTCTTCATCTTCTTCGAGCTGACGAGCTTCACGTCGTACCTCCTCATCGGCTTCTACCACACCGAAGAAGGGGCTCGGCGAGCGGCCCGGAAGGCGCTCATCGTGACAGGCGGGGGCGGCCTCGCGCTGATGGCGGGCCTCATCCTGCTCGGTACCGTGACGGGCACGTGGGAATTTAGTCAGATGCTCGACCTCGGGGCAACGGTGCAGGGACACCCCTACTACCTCGCCATCTTCGTTCTCGTCTGCGCCGGGACCTTCACCAAGTCCGCGCAGTTTCCATTTCACTTTTGGCTCCCGGCGGCCATGGTGGGGCCCACGCCGGTGAGCGCGTACCTGCACTCGGCCACGATGGTGAAGGCCGGTGTTTTTCTGCTGGCGCGTCTCCATCCCGTGCTCGGGGGGACGGCCCTCTGGACGGGCACGCTCGGCCTTGTGGGCGGCTTTACGATGCTGATGAGCGCCTGGCTCGCGCTCCGCTACACCGATTTGAAGCAAATCCTGGCCTACACGACGGTCATGGTGCTGGGCCTCCTCACGATGCTGCTGGGGATTGGGACGGAGGCGGCCATCACGGCAATGGTGACCTTCACGGTGGTGCACGCCCTCTACAAGGGCGGCCTCTTTATGATGGCGGGGAACATCGACCACGAAACCGGCACGCGCGACCTGCTGGAGCTCGGGGGACTGCGCGGCGCGATGCCGTGGACGATGACAGGAGGCGTGGCAACGGGGCTGTCGATGGCGGGCATCCCTCTGTTCTTTGGGTTCATCGGAAAGGAGTTAATCTACGAGGCGGCGCTGCACACAGAGGCCTGGGTGCCCCTGGTCCTGGGCGTGAGCGTGTTGTCGAACGCGGCCCTCGTGGGCTCCGGGCTGCTCGTGGGGCTGAAACCGTTCATTGGGGAGGTGAAAGGGGCCTTTACGCGCGAGCCGCACGAGGCACCCCTAAGCATGTGGCTCGGGCCGCTGCTCCTGGGCGGGCTCGGATTGGCGTTCGGCGTTTATCCAGCCCTCATCGACCACTCGCTGCTGCAGGCCGCGCAGGCGGGCATTCTCCAGGAGTCGCACGAGGTGCACCTGGCCCTGTGGCACGGATTGACGCCGGCCCTGATGGCGAGTCTTGTGACGTTTGCCCTCGGGTTTGCGCTCTACGCGTACTGGGAATCGCTTTACGAAAGTGTGTTCATGCGAGGATTGGGCGCGGTCTTCGGGCGCGGTCCGGGGGAGGTCTTTGAGCGGGGATTGTACGGCGTGGCGCGCCTGAGCGACGCGGTGACGCGCACCGTGCAGAACGGGCGGTTTCGGTGGTACCTCTTTGCCACGTTCTCGGCGATTCTCGTGCTGGTGGGAGGGGGGCTGCTTGCAGGGGGGATCGCTGGGGAAGCCTCGTTCGAGGGAACGATCAGATACTACGAGGCGGCCCTGGCCGCGCTCATCGTCCTGGCGGCCCTGGTGGCGGTCCGCACGCACGACCGCTTCGTCGCCATCCTGACCCTGAGCGTGGGCGGATACGGCGTGGCCCTGCTCTACCTCCTCTTCGGGGCGCCCGACCTGGCGATGACGCAGTTTGCCGTGGAGACGCTGACCCTCATTCTGCTGGTCATCGTGATTGTTCACCTGCCGGGCATTCAGGGCGAGGAGCCGCTGGGGGTGCGCCTGCGCGACGGCCTCGTCGCGGCGGGCTGCGGGGCCCTCCTGACAATCATCATGAGCGCGATTGTGGACGCTCCGTTGAATCGTCGCCTCAGTGAGTATCTGGCGGCAAAGAGCTACGCGGAGGCGCAGGGGCACAACATCGTCAACGTGGTCCTCGTCGACTTTCGGGGCTTTGACACGATGGGCGAGATCACGGTCCTGACCATTGCGGCCCTCGGGGTGTACGTGCTGATGCGAATGCCGAGGCGGAAAAAGCCGGAGCTTGCGACCGAAGCGTCGGTCGAGGGCGAGGAGACGCCGGAGGGGTCCTGAGCCCCCACGAATCGACCTTCCACGCTGACGAGACGGCGGACTCATGCTGTACTCTCTCATTTTGCGCGTTGCGACACGGGTGCTGGTGCCGCTTCTGTTGCTGTTCTCGTTGTTTATGCTCCTTCGTGGGCACGACCTGCCGGGCGGCGGTTTTGTGGGCGGGCTTATGGCAGCCGCCGCGTTTGTGCTGTCCGTCCTCACGGCGGGGGTCCACGAGTCGCGGAAGGTGCTGCGAGTGGGGACGCACACGCTGCTGGGAGCGGGGCTTGCCTGTGCCTATGGCGCCGGCGTGCTCGCGCTGGTGATGGGGGAGCCGTTCCTCGCCAGTCTGTGGGTGGATCTGCACCTGCCGGTCATCGGAGACGTGCACCTCGGCTCGACGCTCCTCTTCGACATCGGCGTGATGCTCGTGGTCATTGGGACCGTGCTGCTGATGGTCTTCTCCGTGGAAGATCGGCTGCCGGGGTTGGTGGAGGAGTAGGGGGTGAAGTTTGTATTGCGTATTTCGTATTGCGTATCCCGTAACCTATTTCTTCAGCCAAAGTACGCAATACGCGATACGCAATATAACAAGTTGAAGGAGGGCAAATCGCTAAAATTCTGCTTTGACCACCAGTACTTATTGCTCTCCATCATGGAACAGGTCATCGCCATCGTATGCGGCACCATGCTGGCGTCGAGCTTTTACCTGCTAATGCGGCGCAGTCTGTTGCGCTTCGTCATCGGGCTCATTCTGCTGTCCAACGGGGTCAACCTCGTGATCTTCACGATGGGCCGACTCACACGGTATCAGCCCCCCGTAATTCCGAAGGGGGCGAAGGTGCCGCCCGAACCCTTCGCCAACCCGCTCCCGCAGGCGCTCATCCTCACGGCCATCGTGATTAGCTTCGGGCTTCTGGCGTTTACCCTCGTCCTCGTGTACCGCCACTTCGCCGCGAGTCGGAGCATCGAGTCCGACGACATCCAGGCGTCCGAGCCCACCGAGCCGTTGGAGGTGGACGAGGCGGCGAAGCGCTTGCCTGCTTAGTGCTTCGTCACGCCTGATTCTTTGTACCGACTGGTTTGTTGTTCAACGTGTCTGTTCGCTGGACTGAAGGCAAATGTGACACGTGAAACGCGAGGCGTGAGGGCGCTTTTTTCACGCATTACGTTTGCATTTCGTCAGGTCGGGCGAGATCTGCTCGGTCTCCCGTGTCCGCCACTGGTTCTTTTTCGCGCCGTATGAATACGCTTCTCGTCCTTCCCGTCATCGTGCCCGCCATCACGGGCATGCTTGCCTTGCTGGCTCGTTCGTTTCGCGGGGTTCAGCGAGCGATCAGCGTGCTGGGGGCGACCGTGCTGTTCGGGGCCGGGGCGGCGATCGTCTACCAGGTGCAGGTCCGCGGCATCCAGGCTGTACAGATGGGCGACTGGCCCGCGCCCTACGGCATTACGCTAGTGGTCGATCCCCTGAGCGCCGGCCTCGTGGCCCTCACGGGGTTCGTAGCCCTGGCTGTGGCCGTCTATGCCCTCGCCGGCATCGACGAGGTGCGGGAGCAGTACGGTTTCCACCCGCTCTTCCACCTGCTGCTGATGGGCATTAACGGAGCGTTCATCACAGGCGACCTTTTCAACCTGTACGTCTGGTACGAGGTGCTCCTGATCGCCTCCTTCGCCCTGCTGGTGCTGGGCAACGAGGAGGAGCAGTTGGACGGGGCGCTGAAGTACGTGGGCATCAACCTGGTCGCCTCGGCCCTCTTCTTGACGGCAGTGGGGCTTCTATACGGGCTCACCGGGACGCTCAACATGGCGGATCTGTCGGGGAGTATGGAGCCGGTGCGAGAGGTGGGGCTCGAACCGGTCATCGCGATGCTGTTTCTTGTTGGCTTTGGCATCAAGGCGGCCCTGTTTCCGCTGTACTACTGGCTGCCGGCCTCCTACCACACGCCGCCCGCCCCCATCGCGGCCGTCTTTGCGGGGCTGCTTACCAAGGTGGGCATCTACTCGCTCCTGCGCGTTTTTCCGCTACTCTTTCCCGATCCGTCCGGCTACACGCAGAGGGTGCTTCTCGTGGTGGCCGGGGCCACGATGCTTCTCGGCGTGTTCGGCGCCCTCGTGCAGCGACGCGTGCTGCGCTTGCTGGCCTTTCTTGTGATCAGCGCGATGGGCTACGTGGTGATGGGGCTCGGCTTCTTCACGACGCTGGGCCTGGCTGGCGCTGTTTTCTACGTCTTTCAGGACGTGCCCGTGAAGACCTCCCTCTTCCTAATCGGAGGGCTCATGGAGCGGGAGACCGGCACCTCGGAGGTGGGCCGGATGGGCGGCCTCTACCAGCACCGCCCGTTGCTCGCAACGGCCTTTATCGTCCCGGCGTTCTCGCTGGCCGGCTTTCCGCCGTTTCCGGGCTTCTGGGGGAAGCTGACGCTCATTCAGGCGGGACTGGCGCAGGAGCGGTGGGTCATCGTGGCGGTGGCGCTCCTGGTGGGGTTACTCACGCTTTTGGTGGTGGCGCAGGTGTGGGGGCGGGCGTTCTGGCAGTCCCCGGAGCTCGAAGACCAGGAGCACTTCGGCGCGGACGATTCCTGGGGGGCGCGGACGTTGCTGCAGGGGCCGGTGGCGGTGCTGGCGCTCGCGCTGTTTGCGCTCGGCTGCTACGCCGAACCGCTCTTCTCGTTTGCCCATGAGGCGGCGGTGCATCTGACCGATACCGGGCCGTACATTCGGGCGGTGCTGGGGGGGTAGGGGTTGGGGATTTTGCGTTGTGCGTTATGCATCGTGGAGGACAGGGGACAACGGTGGGGCGCGGGGACTGACGTTCGGATGTAATTACAAACCCCAGTTTTGACCTTTTGCGCTGGCACTCCGTTCGGACCGACGCGGAGAGAGGGAGACGCCGGAGGGGCTTTGTCTCGCCGCGTCCCCGCGTCCGTTCAATAGCGCATACCTGGAGTTATAAATGTTCTCGTGAATCGGTATGATTGCTACGACCGTTCGGATTGTGTTGATGACGCTCGTCTGGGCGGCCCTGCAGGGGTCGTTTGGCGTGGGCACCCTCCTGCTGGGCGCTCTCTTTTCCGGGGCCATTCTGTACATGTCCCAGCCCCTGTTCAACCCGGAGGAACGGGGCGTCTTCGGGGGCGGTCGACCCCTCCGTCGAGCGTGGCGCATCCTCGTGTTGCTTCTGGTCTTTCTGCGGAAGGTGGTGCTCTCGGCCCTTCAGGTGGCGGGGCACGTTCTGCAGCCGTCGCTGAGCATTAGGCCCGCCATCATCGAGTACCCCCTCCACGTGCAGACCGACCGGGAGGTCACGGTGCTGGCCAACATGATTTCGCTTACGCCCGGCACGCTCAGCATGGACGTGGCCCCGGATCGGTCCGCCATTTATGTGCACGCGATCTCGGTGTCTACGGAGGACGGCCGGCGCGTGATTGACGAGATCAAGGGCTCCCTCGAAAAGCACATTCGCCGGGCGCTGGGGCCTGAGGGGACAGAGAGCAGGGAGGTGTCTGCAGCGTCGCGTACGAAATAAGTCAGTTCTTTTCAGTTCGAAATCATCCGACTCACTTCCGGCTGCCACACCGCCCGACGATGCCGGTTACCGACCAGGACATCGAGACTGCGAACTGCGGAAGATAGATCAGACCATTGAGGAAGTCGAAGATCTCCTCTTCGACCACTTCCGCCGTCAGGTTGAGCAATTCCTCTCAGGTCTGGACGCGGGGGAATGGAGCGTCAGGACCCCCACCGTCGCAGGAGCCACCCGCCGAGCGCGGCGCCGCCCAGGCCCAGCAGCAGAGGCGTCAGGGACGGTTCGGCGACCTCGTCCGGGGTGATCAGGCCGCTCGTCCGTCCGATGTCCTCGATTTGGGGCACGGTGAGGGTGCCGTCCAACGTGGGCGTGACGGCGGCCTGCACAGCGGCGGCGGCGACGAGCTCCACGGGCAGCGGGCGGCCCTCGACCGAGGCGTAGGGATGGGGACGGATGTCTTGCAGTTGGTTCAGGACGGCGGCGAGTGTAGACGTGCCTGACTGGCGGGCGCCGTAGACGAGGTTTGGCCGGAGCGACACGGTGCGCAGGTCCGGGTACTGCTCGTGCAGCGCCCGTTCCCCGCGGCGTGTTGAGGAAAGAAACCTTTGGGAAACGATCGGGGGCTTGTCGCGCACCGAGAGGAGAACGAACGCGTCGGTGTCGGCCGCTACCGCCTCATCGGCGGCGAGCAGGGCTGCCTCCGCGTTGACTCGGTCGAAGGTCACGTTGCGGTCGGGGGCCTCGCGGATCGTCCCGATGCAATGCACGACGGCGTCGTTCCCTTCCAGCAGGTCGCGCCACGTGTCGGGATTGAAGACATCGGCAGCCCGCCACTCCACCTCCTGCGTCCACGGGTGCCGGGCGGGCGTGAGCGCGGGGCGGCCCGTACGGCCGAAGGCGGCCACCTCATGCCCATTCTGGACCGCAACGCGACAGATCTCGGAACCGATGAACCCGTTGCCACCGGGAACGACGAGTTTCATGAGGACAAGGGGATGGGGATGAATGGAGACCGGATGTTGGACGTG
>PXSZ01000077.1:11427-13135 GCA_003023105.1 Bacteroidetes bacterium QH_10_64_37 | reverse complement strand
GCCGTAGTCGAGCCCGTAGCCGATGACGAAGAGATCCGGGATCCGGAACCCCACGTAATCGAGCGTCAGGTCCGGCTCTGTGGCTGTCGGCTTGTGGAGCAACGTGGTGACGCGGAGAGACGCGGGGTTGTGTTGCTGGAGGCGGTCCTTCATGAACTCCATCGACAGCCCGGTGTCCACGATGTCTTCCACGATGAGCACGTCGCGGTCCTCCAGATCGGCGTCCACGCTTTTGAGCTCGTGCACCTCCCCGCTGGACACCTTCTCGGCGCCGTAGGAGGAGAGCTTGATGAAATCGATCTCACAGTTCGTATCGATCGCCCGCATCAGGTCGGCGGTGTACATGAAGGCCCCATTCAGGACGCTCACCAGGATGGGCGTGGTGGGGGCGTAGTCGCGCGTGATGGTCCGCCCCATCTCGGTCACTCGCTCCTGAATGCGCTCGGCCGACAGGTAGCGGCGAAAGCGCTCGCCTTGAACGGTGACGACAGACTCGGTTGACGGGGCAGGGGTCTCCAGAAGGTCACGCGTTGCGGGCATGTCTCAATCCGGGTCGAGCAGTGAGTGAGGTGCAATGCCGCACAGTTAAGCTATGCGGCGACTACGAAGATTGACAATGGTCCGACGGTTTTTCATTTGGTCGTAGGATGAGACGAACCACGTGCTTCGTCTCGGGCCGGACGCGCACCCGATCGTCGAGGCGGTACCCCACCACCCAGGCGATGTGCTCGGCCGCACAGAGAACGCAGACCTCCCTCCGTTGGTGCGAGGGGACCTGCGCCTCCGTCAGGAGATCGCTCACGGTCTTCGAGCCGTCGAGTCCCAGTGGTCGGAAGCGGTCGCCGTCGGCCCAGGAGCGCACCGTCAGGTCCCGGCCCAGACGATCGGCGTCGGCGTAGGCCACGTACGGGCTTTCGGAATCGAGCGACGCGGGCCGTTCCGCACATCGTTCGACCCGAAGCGTTCCCTGCGGAATCGACACTGACTCGTTACACTCGATGGACTTGGGCGGCAGTGATTTTGAGTGGTCCTTCTCAGGCAAAAAACGAAGTCCTTCTCGCTCGCGCCAGACGGTCCCTTCCGCCACCTCCACGCGGCGGCCCACCTGGGCGTCCACGAGGGCGTCGAGCTCTTCGGCCACCGCGCGGCTATACGACGCAGAGGGCAGGGTGCGGCGCAACGCTTCCAGCAGAAGCCGGCGGCGCCAGACCGGCGGCTCCTCGCGCAGTGCGTCGAGCGACAGCCGGCCGCCCGGATCACACTCCACGAACGCCTCGTCCATCCGCCCGTCGAGCGCCGGGCGAAGGGCCTGGTCCACGTACTCCCTCATCAGAGCGGCGGAGCGCGCAAGGGTATCGTGCACACTGTCGAAATGATCGGCGAGCCGCGGAAGAATCTCGGTGCGCATCACGCCCCGATCGTACGCGAGGCTGCGGTTCGTCGGGTCGGTCCGCCACGGCAGACTGACGGCCTCAGCGTAGGCTTCAATGTCGTCTCGACCGGCATCGAGGAGGGGCCGTACGAGCGACACGGAGGGGGCTTCCTGGAGGGGACGCGACGGGCGCATCCCGGCGAGCCCTTCCGGTCCGCTGCCCCGCACGAGGTTGAGGAGGAGCGTCTCGGCCTGGTCGTCGCGGTGGTGTCCAGTGGCCACGGCGGTCGCGCCGATCTCAAGGGCCTGCTTCGCAAGAGCATCGTACCGCAGCCG
>PXSZ01000077.1:0-11209 GCA_003023105.1 Bacteroidetes bacterium QH_10_64_37 | reverse complement strand
GTGGGCCATTGTTGCAGTTTTTCGAGGTCAAACTCTTGGGACGGTGAGCAAACGGGATCCTTTAACAGTTGCTCCACCCAGGGGGTGTTACTGTCCGCCTCTCCGCCAAATGAACAATTTTACTTTTTAAATACGGGGACACAGGCATAACAAACCACAAATCACCTTGACATCGATCTTGTCGTTTATTACATTGTTTTCACGATTCATTTTTCGGAAAATTTGCAGTTTCGCCGGTCTATGTTGAAGGCGATGGGGGCTACGGGCTCTCCGAGGACTGAATAACAATTTCGCAACGCTGCAGCTAAACTTCATGAAACAGGTTCTCCGCTGGATTGGCTGGATCGTCGTAGTCCTTCTTGCCCTCGTCGTGCTCGCCGCGGGGGCTCTTTACGCCACTAGCGCCTATCGGCTGAGTCAGACGTACGACGTCACGGTCGAAGACCTCCCCGTTTCCCCCGACTCAGCGACGGTGGCCCGAGGCCGCCACGTCGCCGTCACCCGCAGCTGCGGCGACTGTCACGGATCGGCCCTCGCCGGCAGCACGGCCGTCGACAATTTCATGATCGGCACCCTTCGGGCGCCCAACCTGACTCCCGGGGGCGTGGGCGGCACCTATACCGACACGGACTGGATCCGGGCGCTTCGCCACGGGGTGGCGCCGGACGGGACGCCGCTCGTGTTCATGCCCTCTTGGGAGTACTACTACCTCAGCAAGGAGGACCTCGGTGCGCTGATTGCCTATCTCAAACAGCTTCCGCCAGTCGACCGGCAGATGGCAGAGCCTGAGTTGGGGCCAATGGGACGGGCCATGATGGTGATGGGACAGGGCAACTTCCGTCTTTCGGCCGCACGGATCGACCACGAGGCCCCCCGGCCGGAAGCCCCGGAGCCGAGCCCAACGGCGGCCTACGGCGAGTACCTGTCCCACTCCTGCGAGGGTTGTCACGGGCAAGACCTGTCGGGAGGGCCGATTTCCGGCGCACCCCCCAGCTGGCCTCCGGCCGCCAACATTACGCCCCACGAGGCCGGGATCAGGGCCTGGACCAAGCAGGATTTCTTCCGGGCGATGCGGGAAAAGAAGCGCCCGGATGGGTCAAGCATTGACCCGGTCATGCCGGCCGACATGGGCAAGATGACCGATCAGGAACTCACGGCCCTCTGGAGGTATCTGCAAACCGTAGAGCCGAAGCCGGGTCCGGACACGTAGCCCAGGTTCGACGAGCGGACGATCGAAACCCGTACGGACGACCCTCCAGCGGAATCGGGAGCCCGGAATGGCCCGTTAGCGCCCGAACCGATCCGCGAGCTCCTCCATCGACAGCTTCTCGATCGTGGGGGTGCCGGAGGGATCGGCGTAGGGCATTTCGCAGTCGAAGAGGTCGTGGAGGAGAGCGCGGCGCTCCGCCCCGGAGAGCGGCTGGCCCCGTTCTACCGCACTCCGCTGGGCCATCGTTTTGGCGAGGTGCTTGCGGCGCTCGTCGCCCACCGCGTCCTGGGCGGAGGTGTACTGCTCCAGGATCGCCTCCAGGATCGAGTCCTCGTCCCCGTCCGGCACGTCGGTGGGCACGCCGCGGACCGAGACCGTGCGCCCGCTGAGCCGCTCCAGCTCGAAGCCCAGCGCCTCGAGGTCGTCGCGCAGCTCTTCCAGCAGCTCCACCTCGGCGGGAGACAGGTCAATCGTGTGCGGGAAGAGCAGGCGCTGCGAATCGCCCCGCTGCTGCTGCAGGTGCGTCCGGGCCCGCTCGTAGAGGACGCGGAGGTGCGCGGCCCGCTGGTCCACGATCATCATGCCGGTGTCCGTCGGCGTCACGATGTAGGTGTCGTGCAGCCCCCACACCGGGCGCTGATCCCGGTCTTTTGCCGGTTCGGTGTCAGATTCGCCCTCCGGCGCCTCGTCCGGGGAGGCCTCACCCCCTTCACGGTCCGGCGGACGGTACAATTCGTCGGACTGATCGCCGGGAGGAACGGAGGCACCGCTTCCCTCCTGTCCGGACGAGCGCGACGGGAAGGAGCGGGACGACGAACGGCGGCCCGACGAAGAGGAATCGCCGGTCGACCGGCGTGGCTGAAAGGAGGTGGGCGAGGATCCGGCGGAGGACTCGCCCTGCCCCGAAGACGAGTGGCGAGCGGACGGCGCCCCGTCGGAAGCCGGCCCCGAGGCTTCGGTGTCACTGTCCTCATCCCCGTCCATCTGTGGCGACACGTGGACGCGGCCGAGGGCCTCCCGTACCGCGCTCCGGAGAAAGCCGTAGATGCCGCTCTGGTCGTCGAACTTGACCTCCGCCTTCTGCGGATGCACGTTCACGTCTACCCGCTCGGGCTTCATCGTCAGAAAGAGCGCGAAAAACGGAAACGCCCCATCCGGCAACAGTTCGCCATACGCCTTCTTGACCGCGTGACTCAAGTAGCGGTCCGTGACGTGCCGGCCGTTCACGAACAGAAACTGCTCGCCCCGCGTCTTGCGGTGGAACGAGGGCGCCCCCACGAACCCCCGCACCGTGAGGTCGCTCGACGAGTCTTCGATCGCCACGAGTTCGTCCTCGTGCTCGTCGCCGAAGAGGCCGAGGATGCGATCCCGGGTGGCCGCGTGCCAGTCGTCCGTCTCCGCCGCTGGAAGGTCGTAGTGCTCGTGGCCATCGTGTTCGAGCCGGACGGCCACCTCCGGATTCGCCAGCGCCAGCGACTGCACCGTCTGCGTCAGGTGCTTCAGCTCGGTGGCCGGCGTCTTCAGGAAGTTGCGCCGCGCCGGGACGTTGTAGAAGAGGTTGCGGACGGCGACCGAGGTGCCGTCCGGGCTCGCGCAGGGGCGCTTCTCGACCTGCTCGCCCCCCTCCACCCGGACCAGCGTGCCCGCCTCGTCCTCCACCCGCTTCGTCTTGAGCGTCACCTGCGCCACGGCAGCGATCGACGCGAGCGCCTCCCCCCGAAAACCGAGCGTTCGGATGCGCTCCAGATCGTCAATCGAACGGACCTTGCTCGTGGCGTGCCGCTCGAAGCAGCGCTCGGCGTCCTCGGGACTCATGCCGCACCCATCGTCGATCACCTGCACGAGCGTGCTTCCGGCATCCTTCAGGAGCACCTCGATGGAGGCCGCGCCCGCGTCGAGCGCGTTCTCAATCAGCTCCTTCGCCACCGAGGCGGGACGCTGCACCACCTCGCCCGCCGCAATCTGGTTGGCGAGGCGGTCGGACATCACCTCGATGATGCCCTCGGTCGCGGTGGTCTGGTCGGCCACGGAACGAACGGACTGGTGGGACGAATACAGCGTCAACTGTGATTTTGCGGATCGAAACGCAATCTCAAAACCCGTTTACAGCACGTCACCCCGACAGCGGTCGGGACATGCTTCGAGCGAAGTCGAGAAATCTCATCTTGGATGCCGCCTGGCTTCTGGACGGTTCACCACCAGGAGCACTTCTTCTGCCAACAGCTATCGGCATCAGGGCGCCTCGACTCCGCTCGGTACGACTCGCCTTTGGGTTTTGAGATCGCTTGCTGATTGGCACAAAGAATGAGTGTTGACAAGGCACTACAGCGAGTAATAGAGGAGCAGGGTGAGGAACAGGAGGGCGAGGAAAAAGAGGAGACTCAGCGGGCGATTCTGCGTCTCCCGGGCCCGGCGCGATTTCATCCGGCGCCTGATGTCCCGGTCGTCGTCCCGACCGCTGTCGGGATCGTATTGCCGAGGTCGATAATCAAACGTGCGGGGCCCGCGGCCTGCGCTAAAGAGACCCATGTCCGCGTCGGCTCGTTGTCGAAGGCTCGTGCGGTCAAGATAAACTCCGCAGCCGGAACCGTCGTTCCTGTGAGATCGCGTTCTATCTCCACCGCTCTCGAACAACGATCTCCTCCCGTCCCCGAGAAGTGCCTGCGTCCTGAGACTGGGTGTTGCGTATTTCGTATCGCGCATCTGTCGAGCTTTTACGCAACACGCACTACGAAATACGAACCAATCGCTTAAAACAACCCCGCCACCAGATGCAGGTAAATCACGATGAGCGGCGCCGCCACCGCCATCGCGTCGAAGCGGTCGAGCATCCCCCCGTGCCCCGGCAGCAGGCGGCTCGAATCATCCACGCCCGTCGACCGCTTGAGGGTGCTCTCCAGCAGGTCCCCCAGCTGACTGACGCCCCCGCCAATGACGATGAGCACCGCCACGTGGGGCCACGCCAGCAGATCCACCAGCGTCAGTTTGAGCACGATCCCCACGACGAGGGCCGCGCCGAGGCCGCCGAGGGTCCCCTCCCAGGTCTTGTTTGGGGAAGTGGTGGGCGCGAGGGGGCGGCGTCCCACCGTGCGCCCCACGTAGTAGGCCGCCACGTCCGTCGCCCACACGAGCAAAAGGATGAAGAGGACGAGCTGAAACGCCCCGGAATCAGTCACAGCCGCACTTCGCACCTCGCGGAGCCACACGAGACTCCCGAGCAGCCCTGTCGGATAGACGACCCCGGCAATCGTAACCGTGAAGCTGACCAGAAACTGCTCCTGTGGGAGGAGCAGCGGCGCGGCCACTACGAAGAGAAGCAGAGCCGTCGCCCCGAGTACCCAGAGGGACGGGCGCAGAAAGATCCCCACGACCAGGAGACCAAGTACGAACCCGCCGGTCCGGTGAGGCTGAGCACCCCCCTTTTGAGCCATCAGGTAGAGCTCGTTTTGGCCCAGCAGCCCAATGACGGCCATGAGCATCGCAAACCACCATCCGCCCAGATACGCCAGAACCAGGACGACCGGGGCCGCCAGCAGTGCCGTGACGACCCGGCGGAGACTATTGCTCACGGGTCCGAGGTGCGCTCCATCTTTCCAATGAACCGTACTGCCCCTTGCCTACGCTACGTGGACTCCTCGTCCTCCCTCTCCTCGTCCGGCGGCCCGAGGTCCATGTGCTCGTGGCCCGAGTCGAGCTTCGAGTCCTCGTCGGGCGTATTGGCGGGCGGGGCCTCCGGATCGGCCCCGAGGGCAGCCTCCTCCAGTTCGTCCTCCGAGAGATTCTCCTCCAGCAGCGACACCGCGTCCTCGGCCTGGTCCGGGGGCACCATCACGTGGACCGACGCAAGGTCGCCGACGGTCAGGTTGAAGGCGTGGTCGCGCTGGGTGAGCACGACGGCCGGAACGCCACTGTCATCGAGGCGATCCCGAACGAGATCGGCCTCGTAGTCGGTGTTGGTGCGAAAGATACTTACCCAGTCCTCGTGTTTGCTCATGGATCGAGAGGGAGGTCGTGGACAAGAACAACGGTCCGCCCCACAGGTCACGTGTCCCGAAGGCGGGCGGCCAGCGTGTGCACAACATAGAGGACCCCGCCGACAATGACGAACCCCAGCAAAATCGCATACCAGGGCATCGACACCTGTTCGAGTGCTTGCAGGTCGTAGCTCGGCTGAGACTGCACGTAGTGGGCACTTACCACGGCGAGGCCGTTGTGCACCACGTGGACCCCGATGGCCGGGATCAGACTCCCGGTGCGCCACACCAGATAGGCCATGTAGAGCCCCAGCACCACCAGCGGCAGCAGTTGCGAGGGACGGAGGTGGTAGAGTCCGAATAGCCCGCCTGCCAGGAGAATGCCGCCGGCCGGCCCCGCGGCCCGTTCGAACTGGCGCTGCGCGTAGCCGCGAAACAGGACCTCCTCACAGATCCCGGGGATTAGGGCGAGCATCGTCAGGTTGAACACCAGTCCAAGGTCGCCTTCGAGCACCTGGCGAATCAGCTCCAGCTGCGACTGCTCCACCAGCCGCAGGGATTCGGGGAACGGCAGCTGGCGGTTAAGCTGAGCAAGCCACTGCGTCACCGGCTGCAGCCCCACGATTCCAACGAGCGCCAGGAGCAGGAGTCGCCCGTCGACGCTCCGAAGGCGAAGGTATTCCACCCACTCGGAGGAGTGGAGCCGAGCCGCCAGCAGAGCCGGAATCGCCAGCCCCATCACTTGCCCAATGCTGTTGCTGAACACAAGCTCCTGGGTGTAGGTGGCCATCAGCTGCTCCGGGCTGCCAAACGCGCCCATCGACAGTCCCCCTTCCGCCATCGCAATCTGGACGACGAGAATGACCGGCGTCAGGACAAACTGAAAGAGAATGAACGCCGCCCCGAGGCCCAGGAGGCCCGTGAGGAAGCTGAGGGTGGTGCGGTCGACCGACGCCCGTTCGAGGGGCCCATTGAGCGGAAGACGGCCTCGGCGGCTCCAGGGATCGGGAAGATGGAGCACACCACCGGAGGGAGACGGGACCGATTCCACGAGCGCGGGGGAGCGAGCGGATAGACGATGCGACGGGTTGAAAGAGGAGACACTTCTGCGGTTTGCCCTTCGCCGATTTTTTGCAGGAACATTTTGGGGGCTGCATCGAACACGGCAGTGACAGGTTGCGACGCCTCTCCCCGTTCGGGCGGACGTGCCCAACGATCGCTACCCCCACCCTTCCATACGTTCACACCTACCTGCGCTCGTAGCTCAGTCGGACAGAGCAGCGGTTTCCGGTACCGCAGGCCGGGGGTTCGAATCCTCCCGAGCGCACGATTTGATGCTCGCCTTGGCTCGTTGCTGGGGCGGGCAGTTCTATGTCTGTGTCCGCTGAAGGGCGATTGCTGAGAATGCGAATTAACTTTACACTGTTGCCGTACGCCCCAAAGTCGCGCCACCCGGCGTCGTCGGCCACGAGCACCAGAATGTTCGGCGGGGACGACGAAGCCGACGCGGAGTTCGGTTGCGCCGCGGCACCCTCGCCGAAAAACACTCCCACGGCAAGAACGAACGTCTCAACGGGGACAGAAGACCTGCGCGATACAGAGATCGGCGTACCGAATCCACAGCAGACAAGGGGAATATCAGCGACCCGTCTCGGCGCCGGATTGATCGTAGTTTCGCAGGAATTGGACGAGGTCGGCCACGCGTTGCTCACTTAGCTTCAGCTCCTTCGGACCGGGCATCAGGCTCACTTCAAGCTGCGTCCGGTCCTCAATGCGGGCCTTCGCGATGACGTGCTCTCGGCCGTGGGGATCCTTGAGCACGATGTTCTCCTCGTTCTCCGCCTCGAGAAACCCAAACAGGACATCCCCGTCCGTGGTGCTCACCATCGAGGGGAGGTAGTCGTGCGCGAGTCCGCGATTGGGCTCAAGAATGGCCTGGATGAGGCTGCTCCGCCCGAACATCTGAGGGGCATTCGTGAGGGGCGGCCCAATGTCGACGCCCGTGTTTCCAACCCGATGACAGCTGGCACACTTCGTGTAGTAGACCATGCGCCCCTCCTCCACCGACCCTGTGTCGGTGACGTCCGACGTGGCAAACGAGGCCGAGACACTCACCCCCTCTAGATACCGGCTCGCCAGCGTCCGAACAGTCCGATCCGGATTGTCCTGAATGTGGCTCACCACCGAATCGCGAACGCCGCCCGGCAACTGATCCTCGATGACGAGTTGCATCAGAATACGACCCCCGACGGGGTTCTCGGCCATTTCAACCGCTGCTCCGGCCCGTTCCCCCAATGAGCCCTGGTCACTGAGGAGCTGCTGTTTCAGATCTATCATTTGGGCAAGGTCGGTGTTGGCGGCGGTCGTCTCCTCCTCGGCCTGCCAGTCTTTCAGGTCGTGCCACTCGTTCGTCCGTCGATAGTCGAGCCACCACTGAGCACGCTCGGCCACTCGCGGTTGGGCCTGCTGGTCTGCGAGGGCCGTCATGGCGTCGACGGCGTCGCGGGTGTCGATGAAGCCCAGGGCCACCATCGCTCGCTTTTGCTCGTCCCAACTGACGTGCGGGGAAGCAGCCCGCCGACGAAGCGGCTCCACGGCCCCCGACGGATGCAACCGCCAGACGAGATCGGCCCACGTGCGGCTCCAGCCGGCGGGGTGAGCGGGGTCGAACGCCGACTTCAATAGCTCGTAGACTTCCTGCTCCTCCCCGTCGGCAGCGAGGCCGAAGGCTTCAAGGGCGAATCGATCTCCGGGGTGATAATGCCGGGCGAGTTCCACCATGAGGTCCTCGCTCTTCGACAGGGGAACGTCCCGGAGGAAGATGGCCACGGTGCGCCGCACAGCCGGCGACGGATCGTCGCCCAGGGAGCGGGCGTGCTCCAACACCAAACTCGTGTCCTGCACCTGGCGGAGCGCCCGGAAGGCCGCTGCCCGGATGCGGGGATTTGCGTCTTCCAGCAGTCCCTCGACCCGTGCCTTCCCCTCGGGTCCGAGGTGGGCCAGCATCCACACGGCCCGGGCGCGGTGGTACGGATTGTCGGCGTCGAGCAGGGCGGCGACCTCGTCAACGACGGCGGCCCCTTGCTTCTCAAGCCGTTTGAAGCCGAGATACCGGACGTTTTTGGCCGGGTTTCTCAGGGCCTGAATTTGTCCCTGAGTCGTGCTCAAATCGATTTCGGGCGTCTTCAAAGACCGCTCTTCCGGATGGATGCGGAAAATCCGCCCGTACCCCGTCGAGTCGGTCATCGCGTGCCCCCCCACCCGCTCGTCGTACCAGTCCGCCACGTAGATCGACCCGTCGGTGCCAACAGCCACGTCACTGGGGCGATACCACCGGCTCTTGTCCTCCGCCTCCCAGTTCTCGTAGGCCTCCGGATCGAGCACGAGCGAGTCCGAGAGCGTACTGAAAAAGCTCGTCTTGTCGAGGTCAAACCCCGCTCCGTCCGGCGACGTCCGGTAGCCGAACACAGTGTTCTTCCCAGCGTCCACGCTCAGCAGCAGCCCCCGGAATCGTTCGCCCAGGGCGTCGCTCTCGTACACTTCGACGCCGGTGGGGGCCCCCGGACCCGTTCGGTCCCCGGCCGGCATCATGCCCGGATCCTCCTGGTGCCAGTGGGCCGTGAAGGTTTCTTGCCCGGGGCGCCGGTCCGCCCCCCAGAACCGGGAGCCGTCCTGGCTGAAGTAGCCGTAGCTCCCCCCTTCCATGGCCCAGAGCACCCGCGTGGAGGCGTTGCCGTCGTCGTCATTGTCGTTCATCCAGAGGTGGCCGTACGAGTCCGGCATCCCCTCGTAGGGATTCCGAAAATTTTCGGCCATCACGCGGAGGCCCGTGCCGTCCGGTCGCACCCGAAGCATCAATCCCCCGGGATGGAGGTGCCCGTCGTCGCTCACCAGCCCGGGCTGATTGTCCTCCATGTAGGGCGTCCCCCCATTGTAGATGCTGCCGGAGCGGAGCGTCCATCCCGACGCGTCCGTGACGATGTGGGGGCCGGCGTTTCCGGTCGTGAAGAACCATCGTCCTCCCGGCCCCGCCGAAATCGAGTGCACGCCGTGGTCGTGGTCGAGGCCGCCAAAGCCGGAGAGAAAGACCTCGCGCTCGTCGGCCTCGTCGTCGCCGTCCGTATCGGTGTACAGGTACACCTTCGGGGACGCCGAGACGAGGACCTGATTCCCAAAGACGGCAAGGCCGAGGGGGGCCACCAAATCGTCGTCCTGTACGAAGACCGTCGACGTGTCCGCCCGGCCGTCTTCGTCGGTGTCCTCGAGGATGACGACCCGCTCGCCTTCGGGATGCGTGAGGTGCCCCTCGGAGGGGTTGTTGAAGTTGCGATAGTCCACCGCCTCGATCGCCCACACGCGCCCTTCGGGACCCACGTCGATGTTCGTCGGATTATACAGCATCGGCGACTCTGCCCAAATGTCGGCCTCAAGCCCGTCGGGGAGGTAGACGGAGTCCGGATGGGTCGCGACAGGAAATCGGTCGGTCGGTGGCCCCGTTTCCTGGGCCCGCGCCGGACTTCCAGTCATTCTCAAGAGGCCGAGGAGGACGATGCTTAACAGAGCACCGCGGAAAAGAGAAGGCATCGGTGGGGGAGGAATCCGTTTGATTAAGTTTCTGGAAATGAAAGGGAAGGAGGGTCCATTGTCAACGGGCCGCCGCCGGCCCCGTGCACGCCCGAACACACGGGCAAGCGTGCAGGCCCGAGAGAGTCCGAGATTTTGGAGGGGACTCCCTCCTCCTCTTCCCGACTCGTATCCGGCTGCATCAGTGCCTGCGGCTCGGTCGGCATCGTTTGGAGGGCCTGTTGACGGATTCGCCGGGCCGCCCGGGCCTGGGCCCCGCCCGGAAGCGGGCAGTTTTTGTTGCTGCGACAGGCTTTTTGTCTGACCCGCTCACAGCCCGGAAGAACGCAATGGTTTTTTCGATTCGTCCCTTGCTACGTCGCTCCGGGACCGCGGATACAGTACGTACAGGGTGGGCAAGTGGCACCTGGGTTTTGAGGGCGGCACCGACTACGACTGCTCGCAGCCGCTCCGCGGCGGCCCTGTGGACCACGGATTCGACCACTACTTCGGGATCCCGGCCTCGCTCGATCAGCCGCCGTACTTCTACATCCGAGACAACCGATGTGTCGCGGCCCCCACCGACACGACGACCGGAAATCGGAGCGAGGGGGGCCGCTGGACAGACATTCAGGGTGCCTTCTGGCGGAGCGGCGACCAGGCGCCAAATTTTGAGCACGACGCGGTGCTGCCTCGATTTACGAGCGAAACGCTCTCGTACCTGAGCACCCATCAGGAGCAGCGTTCGGAAAAGCCGTTTTTCATGTACGTGGCCCTCGCGGCCCCACATACCCCCTGGCTCCCCGCCGACTCTCTCCGCGGCACCAGCGATGCGGGGCTCTACGGCGACTTTGTACGGCAGGTCGACGGGGCCGTAGGCCGCATCCTCGCGGCCCTCGACCGATTGGGCGTCCGCGAAAACACGCTCGTCGTCTTCTCCAGCGACAACGGACCGGTTTGGTACCAGAAAGACGTAGAGCAATTTCAGCACCGCTCCACCACCGTGCACCGCGGAATGAAAGCCGACGCCTAAGTAGAACAGTAAAAATACGTTAGTTTTAGTAGAGGCCTGCAGTCCGGAGCGTGTTCTCTCCCGAAAGGTCGTCGAAGTACTGCTGGCAGCTCTCCAGAAGCGCCTCAAGGCTCCGCTCCAGACACGCCGCCACCTGCTCTTTGAGTTCTCTCCAGAGATCCTCCATCGGGTTGGTTTCCAGAGACCTGACTGGAAGCAGGTAGGTGTCGATCCGGTCTTGATCGCCGAGCCACCGACGGACTTTCTTGGAAGTATGCCACGTAGCCTGATCTCAGATCAGAATCACCTGGCCGACCGTCCTTTGACGCAAGGATTTCAGATGCTCGATTGTGTAGTCCGACCGGCCTTTCTTGTAGGCTTCAATGCAGGTCCGCCCGGAAGTCAAGTCAAGCGTGCCGTAGAGCCCCGCATCGCTGGCGCCGCGGAGAG
>PXSZ01000076.1 GCA_003023105.1 Bacteroidetes bacterium QH_10_64_37 | reverse complement strand
TCAAGGGCTTCAGCGCCCGCCGCAGGCACGTCCTCCGCCCCCTCCTGCGAGCGAAAGACCGCTTTTTTCCCACCGGCGATGATGCCCTGCACCATCTCCGGATCGGTCCCGAACGTGGGCGGGCACTCCGAGGCGTCGACGATGCCGAGCCGCCCACTCGTGCCGGCACCCACGTAGAAGAGCCGCCCGTCGTTTTGGAACGCCTCCACCACAATCTTCACCGCTTCCGCCACGTGGGGCAGCTCCCGCCGCACCGCGATGGGCACGAGGTGATCCTCAGTGTTGATGACGCGCAGGATCTCTTCCACCGACGCCGTGTCGATGTGCGTAGAGTGGGGATTTTTCTGCTCCGTGGCGAGATCCTGAAGCTGCTCGAAGAGGGGGGGATGATCGGGCATTTGGATACAGAGAGGATGGAAAAAGCACGTACGCCCCCAACAAACGGGTGGCCCCCATAGTCGTCAAGCCCGGGACGGACGTGCGGCTGCTCCCAATTGCGAATCACGAGGCGAACATTCGCAGGGAGGACCCGGCAGAACGGAGGAAGTACCAGAGAGAAATGCCCGCCAGAAGGACAAGGAGGCCGAGAACCGGGGGCCATCCGAGCCACAAACGGAGTCCGCTGGACGCCGCCTCCAGCGGCACGGGCTGAGGCGAGCCGTAAAGCACGGTGGGAGCCCAGAAAAACGGACTGGCCTGATCGGGATGAGTCTCCAGGTACGTGAGCTTCGCCTGCCGGAGCGCTCGATCCTTCGGGAGTCCCTCCCGGAGGTTCCGGTAGAACGTCTTCATGAGTGCCATGCTGGGCTCGTCGGCAGTCGGCCACAGGTTGGAGACAGTGGACCGCGCGCCCATGGCCCGGAAGGCGTATTGCAGGCCGGCCATGCCCTCTCCGCCCCGCAGCGTACCGCGGGCGGTGCTGCATCCACTGAGAACCGCGAGCGGAAGGGGGCGGTCTCGGGACTGCAACTCGTGTAGAAAGAGGATCCCGTCCGAGGTCGAGTCGGGACGGAGGAGGAACGCATTTTGGAGCGGCGAGGACGGATGCACGAAGGCGTGGGACGCCAGGTGGAGCACACCGGCCCGCTGGGTCGCCGCCGAATCGGGTCGCCCAGAGCTGCTGCACGGTGCCCCGACGGTTGTCAGGGGACTTCAGGGGACGGAGGGTGAACGATGCTGCGTCGGGCATGGGAGAGCGGGGGAAACGTGTGCGTGCCGCCGACGAACGAAGGCCCCCACCTCGTCGTAATGAATAAGCACACGGTGCCGACAGTATCCCGACGGTAGTCGGGACCGTATCCAGATCCTCCAGGTGGTGACTGCCCCGTTCATGATCCTCCACACCCTTCGCCTCCGGTCGTTCCGCGCCCACGCGGAGAGCGAGTTCGAGCTCGCGCCGTCGATCAACCTGTTCTACGGACCCAATGGGGTGGGCAAGACGAACGTGCTCGAAGCGGTCCACTACCTCTGCCTCACCAAGAGCTTCACAGCCTCGCGCGACCGATACGCCGTGCGGAAGGGCGCGCCCTACTTTGAGGTGGAGGGCATCGTCGAGAACGTGCGGGAGACCCCCGTGACCGTGCGGCTGGCGTGCGTGCCGGGCGAGGGCAAGACAATCTTCGTCAACGACGTGGCGCTCGACCGGCTGGCCGACATCGTGGGCACCCTGCCGGTCGTGGTCTTCTCGCCGGAGGACGCCGACCTGACGGCGGGCGGACCCAGCGAGCGGCGCCGGTTCGTCAACAACATCCTCAGTCAGGCGCGGCCCGTCTACATGGACAACCTCATGAAATACCGGCGGGCGCGTCGGCAGCGCAACGAGGTGCTCCGCAGCTATAAGAAGCGCCCCGACCCGCCGCCCGCCGAGCTGATCGAGCCCTGGACCGAGAAGCTCGTCACCCTGGGCAGTCGCATCGTGTACCGGCGCCGGCAATTTCTGCAAAGCTTCGCGGGCGACCTCGCGGACGCGTACCGGCGCATCGAAGCGGTGGCCGAGCGCCCCACCATCGAGTACGACACGATTGCCGACCTCGCCCCCGACGCCACGACCGACGACGTGGCCGACGCCTTCCGCGCGGCTCTCGACCGGAAGAAGGGACAGGAGCGGGACCGGGGCACTACCCTCGTGGGCCCACAGCGGGACGAACTCATTTTTCGCCTCGACGACCTGGAGGTGCGCCGCTACGGCTCGCAGGGCCAGCACCGCACCTTCGCCATGGCGCTCAAGCTGGCGCAGTACTTCTACCTGCAGACCCGCAGCGACACCGAGCCCCTGCTGTTGCTCGACGACGCCTTCGGCAAGCTCGACGCGAACCGGACCGAGGTCTTTCTCGATTTGCTGCAGTCCGACGACGTGGGGCAAAGCCTCATCACGGCCACGCGCCGCGGCCCCTTCGAGGCCGTCCTGGACGCCGATCCCAGTGCACATCGCGCCCTCCGGGTGCGGCGGGGGGACGGGTCGGCCGAGGTGATCTCGGACCTGGAAAGCGTCCAGATCGAGGCGCCGGTCCCCGAGCCGCCCAGTCCGGCATCGACCCCCGACTGAGGCAGAGGGCACGATTCGCATCTCACATCCCACATAAACAAATCCCATTCATCGAGATGTCTACGCTTTCCGCACAGCGCTCCGCCGTGCTTCGCCAATCCGTCCTCTGGGGCGTCGTCCCCGCCCTTCTGCTTCTCCTGTCGGTGTCCACCGGCTGCATCTCGACGGGCACCAACCCGGTCTCGGGCAACACGCGAGCCTACGGGTACACGTGGCAGGAGGAGGTGAAACTCGGGGCGAAGGCCGACGAGCAAATCCAGAACCAGTATGGGGTGTACGACGACAAGCAGCTCCAGCAGTACGTCGACGAGGTGGCACAGGAGGTGCTGGCAGAAAGTCACCTGCGCCGCTCCGACACGGAAGAGCAGTTTCGAGAAACGGAGTTTCACTTCCGCGTGCTCGACAGCCCCACCGTGAACGCCTTTGCGCTCCCCGGCGGTTACGTGTACCTCACGCGGGGCCTCCTCGCGCACCTCAACAACGAGGCTCAGATGGCCGTGGTGCTCGGCCACGAAATTGCCCACGTCGCCGCCCGGCACGCCTCGCAGCAAGCCGCCCGTCAGCAGCTCACAAAAGGACTCCTCCTCGGCGGGGCCATCGCCGGGCAGGTGGCGTTCGGGGGAAATGTAGGGGAGAACGTGTTGGGCATTGGAGGCACGGCGGCCCAGCTGCTCTCCCTCAGCTACAGCCGCGACAACGAGCGCGAGTCCGACCGGCTCGGGGTCCAGTACGCCGTGCGGGCCGGGTACGACGCGGCCGAAGGCGCCAACTTTTTCGAGACCCTGGAGCGGATGCAGGAGCAGAGCGAACAGTCGATTCCGACGTGGCAGTCCACCCACCCCGATCCAGGGGCGCGGGAGCAGACCATCCCGGAGCTTGCTCAGAAGTGGGAGGAAAAGGTCGGGGACACGCGGTCGATCGTAGACCAGGAGGACTACTACGACGCACTCCAAAGGATCATCCTCGGCAACGATCCGCGTCAGGGATTTGCGGAGGGCGGAGTTTTCTACCACCCCGAGCTGGCGTTCCGCTTTTCCATCCCCAGCGAGTGGACCGTGCAGAATCAGCCCCGGCAGGTCGCAATCATTCACCCCGATCAGGAGGCGTACATGGTCTTTGGCTTTGCCGAGGGTGACACGCCAGAGGCCGCGGCACGCAAGTTCGCCGGGCAGGAGGGCCTTTCGGTCCTTGAGCGCCAGTCCACCGCCGTGAACGGGTACGACGCCCGGCGCGTCCTCGCAGAAGGAAAAACGCAGGAGGGGCAGGTCGTGCGTCTGCTGGTCTACTTCATCGCTTACGACGGGAACGTCTATCAATTCCAGGGGGCCACCAGTGCCGAACAGTATAGCACCTACCGGGGGACCTTCCGGCAGTCGATAGAGAGCTTCAACCGGCTCACCGACTCGCAGATTCTGAACGTAGAGCCCACACGCCTCGCCATTCGCTCCGCCGGCCAGCGGGCCGCTTTTCGCGCGTTCGTCAACGAGAGGGATTTGCCGGAGGGGATGACAAACACCGATCTCGCCATCCTCAACCAGCTCACCCTGAGCGAGACCGTGGCCGAGGACCGCCCCCTGAAGCTTCCGGACTGATCGGGCGGAGGCACCCTGTAGACCGCCGACCACGGACCGGCAGCGGCACCGACAGCATCCCGATGGCTGTCGGGAAGGCCGGTCGGGAACCGGCACGTAGGTCGCAACTTGCGCTCATTGTGCGTTATGATCGGCGGGCGCGGTGGGGGTCATCCTCCTCTTCCGTGGGAGGAATGACGCGACCCTCGCCGCCGACCACCATCTCGCTGTCCCGGTAGATGTACGTGCGCACTTTGACGTGCTTGTTCTCCTCGATTTTCTCCGAGACCTTGATCTGTACGCGAACCTCTGAGCCCACAGGGACCGGGCGCAAAAACCGGCACGAAATGCCGACGGCGATGCTCCCGTGGCCAGGAAAGTCGCGGCCCAGGACCTTTGAGATGAGACCCAGCAAGAGCACGCCGTGGACGATGGGACGACCGAATCGCGAATGCTCCGCCGCGTAGTCCGGATCGACGTGAACGGGATTGTCGTCCCCGGTAATGTCGGCGAACTTTTGCACGTCCTCCGCCGTGATCACCCGCGTCCATTCGTGGGAGTCCCCAATTTCGATCGATTCATACGTGCTAGCCATGAGCTGCGGAGTGTTGCGGATGCAGGCGTCTCGATAGTGGAACGGCTCGTGCCGCAAAGGTAGGAAAAAAGAAGGGAAAAACGCTACCGCCCACCAACGTCGATCCGTCAAGGACGACAATGCACGTCTGCAGATCGATTTTCTCGGTGTTTTGATCGGAACGGTGCGTCAAACGACCCGGGGGAATGCGTTTTGCGGGATGCCCACCGCCTGTCAAATGCCCACCCTCAAGCTCAAGAGAGGCGCCGTGAGGACATCGGTCCGTCTTCGGGCCCGTCCCGGCGCCGAGCCGGCCTCGGCAGGTGGACACCCGCTCTGTTCTATACCGCTCGATTCGTACGCGCTCCATGACTCGACTTTTCGAGGCCCTCCGTCCGTTCATCCGGGGCGTGGTGGGGCACGCGGCGTGGGTCGTGGCCGTTGCCCTCGTGGTGTCGGGCGTGGGGGGATACCTGGCGACGAATCTGACCATCAATACCGACATTGCGAGCCTCCTCCCGGACGACTACGAGAGCGTGCAGGCCCTCGAAAAGCTACAGCGCACCGTGGGGGGCGAGAGCGACGCGGCGGTAGCCATCGTCAGCCCCTCGTTCGAGGCCAACAAGCAATTTGCGGAAGATCTCATCCCGAAGGCGCTCGCCCTGAAGCAGGACGAAGATTCGAGCGAGACGTACCTCACGCGGGTCGACTACAGGCGGGAGGTCGAGTTTCTGCAGGACAATGCGCTCTACTTCGCCTCCAATGAGGAGTTTCGCCAAGTCGAGGACTTCCTCGAGGACAAGATCGAGGAGGCGAAGCAGGCCCGCCGCGAGGCCAATCCGTTCTATTTTGAGCTCGAGGAGGAGACCGACACGACAGCGACGGACGACACGGGGGAAGAGCTGGAGGCAGTGTACGACCGACTCATCGGCAAGCGATACCCGATCTCCGATGACAGCACCACGATGGTGCTGCGGTTCTACCCGTCGGGGTCGAGCACGAACATCGGGTACATCGAAAATCTGTACACCGACCTCCGGCAACTGGTCAACCGCATGGAGCCGGCATCGTACCATCCGGAGATGAAGGTGGTACTCGCTGGGCGGCTGTACCGGCGGCTCGTGGAGGTGCGCACCATCTGGCGCGACGTGGCGGGCTCCTTCGGGGCGGGTGTGGGGACCGTTCTAGTGGTGGTGATGCTGTATTTCCTCTACAAGGCCTGGCAGGCCCGGGGCGGAGGAACGCTCGACCGCAGGACTCTCCTCCGAGAGCTGGTGCGGGCCCCCGTCATGGGACTCGTGATTGGGGCGCCGTTGCTTATGAGTCTGTTGTGGACCGGGGGCGCGGCCTATCTGCTGTTCGGGGCTCTGAACCTGATGACCTCGACGCTCGGCCTCGTACTCTTTGGGCTGGGCATCGACTTCGGCATCCACTTCTACGGTCGGTACGCCGAGGAGCGGGCCGAGGGGCAGTCCGTCGCCGATGCCGCCGAGGTCACCTTCGTCAGCACCGGCCAGGCCATTGCCGCTGGGGCCTTTACCACGGCCGGCGCGCTGTACGTGCTCATAATGGCCGACTTCAGGGGGTTCAGCGAATTTGGCGCCATTGCGGGGACGGGCGTGCTCTTTGCCCTCCTTGCCATGATCATTGTGATGCCCGCGCTGCTTGCTCTTCTTGAGCGGACCCGACTGCTCAACCTGCAGCGGGCGCCCGGCATGGGGACGGAGGCGTCCAGTGTGGATCGTCGGCGCTATCCGGCGGCGCGGACCATCGTAGTGGGGGGGCTCCTCGCCGTGGTCGCGGCCCTCGTGATGGCCCCACGGGTGGACTTTCAGTACGACTTTGGCATCCTGGAGCCGGAGTATACGGAGTACGAGCAGAAGGCCCAGTACGTGAATCGGGTGAACAAAAGCGGGGACAACCGCCGCAATCCCGCCTACATCGTGGCCGACAGTCGGGCGGCCGTACCGGAGATCGCCGAGGTTCTGCGCGAGCGAATGCGATCCGACACCACCTCCCCCACCATCCTCGCGGTCGAGACTCTGCAGGAGCGGTTCCCCCTCGCGGACACCGGGCAGGCGGCCAAGCTCGAGCGAATCGCTGAGATCCGCGAGACGGCGACCGAAAACCGGTTTTTGAAGGGCGAGACCTCCGACGCCCTCCAGCGGCTCCGTCGCGCCGCGCAGACCCGAGAGCCCATTCCGCTCGAACAGGTGCCGAAGTCTCTCCGCAAACAGTTCACGACGAAGGAGGGCGAGCTCGGCAAATTCGTGATCGTTTACCCGTCCGTCGGCCTCTCCGAGGGGCGCAAGTCGATTGCCTTTGCCCGGGACGTGGGCACCGTCACGCTCGACAGCGGCAAGACCTATCACGCGGGCTCTACGTCGCTCGTGGCGGCGGACATGCTGCTGCTCCTGCAGCGGGAGGCCCCGTGGATGATCGCGGCCACCTTCGTCATCGTCACCCTGCTCATGCTGCTGAACTTTCAGTCGGTCCGGTGGGCCGGGCTGGCCCTCGTGCCGCTCGTGGTGGGCTTGCTGTGGATGCTGCTGGCGATGGAGATGTTCGGGCTTATGGTCAACTTCTACAACATGATCATCTTCCCGACCATCCTGGGCATCGGCAACGACGCGGGGGTGCACATGGTGCATCGGTACCGCGAGGAGGGGCCGGGCTCGTTGTGGACCGTGTTGCGCTCGACCGGGGAGCACGTGACGATGGGCACGCTCACGACGATGGTGGGGTTCGGGGGGCTGCTCCTGAGCTTCCATCCCGGCCTCAACTCAATTGGGACGCTTGCCGTGGTGGGGTTGGGCACGACCCTGCTCGCGGCGGTGGTGTTCCTGCCCGCCTTGCTGCAGTGGCTGGAAGATCGGGGGGATGCACCGAAGGAGCGAGGGGCGAAAGTCATGAAGGATGGATCACGGGAGAGGAGTCGTGAGGGAGGAGTCGTGAGGGAGGAGTCATGAGATCTTTCTTGGCGAACGTGAAGCAGCCTGTGTGACGTTGGAGTTCGTTCCGTTTCTGCCGGAGGGCCTCCACGCTATTCGTCGGCGAGAGTGTCGGGGGGCTGTCGACGTCCTCGCCGCTCTGCTCCAGGACGTGCAGGCACTTCTTGGTGGTCTTGAGATGCTCGTGGCCCAGCAACTCCTGGATGCGCCGCAGGCTCTCGCCGTCCTGCAGCAGATGCGTGGGAAGAGCACCGTGTGACGGCTAAAGTGACGGCGGCGACAGGTCGCGGGGACTCGGTCGAGGAGGGAGGTGCCGGCGGACGGCGGGGCCATGAGAGGACGTGTTTGGGATGACGTGTTTCGGGCGAGGCGCGCGAGCGTATTGATGAGGAGGCCATTCAGCACCGGAAGTGGAGATTACACGAAGGAGCGCCGCGAGCGCTTTGCGGAGACCTCTCTCGATGAACTCCTGGAAGAGATTGAGAAGCGTCGAGGCCACAACCTCCCTCATTGCAGCCGACGACGGGCCGATGCTCGTTTCGTTCGTGCCGTCGCTTCCGCTCAGGTCATGCACCGTGAATCCCGTCGCGACTGAATTTCCTCGTTATTCGGAGAGGAAATCAATCGCCGGTCCGGTACATCTCCTCCACGTACTCGAGGACCATGCGCTTGGCACTGAAGGGGGCGGGCAGGCCCGCCATGGCCTCGCGCATCATGTCGATCCAGTCGGCCGGAAGACCGTCGTCGGTACGGTCGTAGAAGGTGGGGACGACGTTCTGTTCGAGCTGCTCGTAGAGGGCAGCGGCGTCCTGCTCGTCCTGCACTTCCGGGTCGGCCTCGCCGTAGTCGCCGGTCGGCTCCGGCCCAATGGCCCAGCCGTTGCGGCCGTTGTAGCCCTCGGGCCACCAGCCGTCGAGCACGCTCAGGTTGAGCCCGCCGTGGGCGGCCACCTTCTGCCCGCTCGTGCCGGAGGCCTCCAGGGGACGGCGCGGGTTGTTGAGCCACACGTCGCAGCCGGAGGTGAGCATGCGGCCCATCTCCAGATCGTAGCCCTCCAGGAAGAGGACCTTTCCCTTGAAACCCTCCCTCTGGCTGATCTCGTAAATCTGCTGGATGAACCGCTTGCCCGCGTCGTCGGCCGGGTGGGCCTTGCCCGCGTAGAAGAGCTGGAGGGGACGGTCCGCGTCGGCGAAGAGGGCGTGGGCGCGCTCCCGGTCCCGAAAGATGAGCGGGGCGCGCTTGTAGGTGGCAAAGCGGCGCGCAAAGCCGATGGTGAGGGCCTCGGGATCGAGGTCGGGATTCATCGGCAGGCTCTGCTCCTGCACCTTCGCCGCCACGTAGTCGATCAGGCGCTCGCGAAGCGAACACCGGTAGTTCCAGAGCGTCTCGTCGCTCAGATCCGCCAGGTCCCCCCACTGATCCGGGTCCTGGGACGTCGTGAGATCGACGTGGATGTGATCCGCCAGAAAATCGCGGGCCGGACCGGCCGTCCAGCTGGGCAGGTGCACGCCATTCGTAATCGAGCCGATGGGGACCTCATCGAGCGAGCAGTCCGGGTAGAGGTCCTTCCACTGCTGGCGGGCGACGTGGCCGTTGAGCTCCGAGACGCCATTGGCCGCCCGCGACAGCTTGAGGCCGAGCACCGTCATCGTAAAGGTCTCCTCGTGATCCTCCGGATGGACCCGTCCGTAACTGAGCAAGTCGTGGTTGCTGAGGTGGATTTGGTCCCGGAAGCCTGCCATCGCCTCCGTAAAGAGGTCGGGTGTGAAATGGTCGTGCCCGGCCATGACCGGCGTATGGGTGGTAAAGACGCTCCGGTTGCGTACCCTTGCCTCGGCCTCGTCCACTGCGTCGCCCGCCTCCAGCCGCTCGCGGAGCAATTCCAGCATCAGGAAGGCGCAATGGCCCTCGTTGGCGTGGTACACGTCGGGCTCCACGTCCAGGGCGCGCAGCATGCGGAGGCCGCCGATGCCGAGGATCATTTCCTGACGGATGCGCTCGTAGTTGCCGCCCTGGTAGAGCCGCCGCGTGAGGGGGCGAAGTGCCTCCGGGTTGGCCTCAAAGTCGGTGTCGAGCAGGTACAAAGTCGTGTGACCCAGGGCCAGCTTCCAGGCCCGCACCTGGAGCTCGTGCGTGCCGATGGGAACCGAGACGGTCACAGGATCGCCGCCACCTCGTCCCGTGACGAGCGAGAGGGGATGCTGGGCCGGATCGAGCACCGGATACGTGGCCTGCTGCCATCCCGAAGGCTTTCGGGAGTTGAAAGACTGCTCGAAGTACCCCTCGCGCAAAAGGAGGCCGATGGCCGTGAAGGGCAAGCCAAGGTCGGACGCGGCCTTTGCGTGGTCGCCGGCGAGCACGCCGAGGCCGCCCGAGTAGAGCGACAGGCTCTCGTGGAGGCCGTACTCCATGCAGAAGTAGGCCGTCTCGGGGGCGTCCACCTGCGGCGCCCGCTCCATGTAGTTCCGATAGCGGGCGTACACGGCGTCGATGTCGTCCTGAAAGTCGGGGTCGTCGAGCACGTCCTCGTCGGCCGTCGCGAGAGCGGCCTGCGGGTTGTTGTCCGAAGCACGGTACACCTCAGGGTTGAGGCGCCGGAAAAGGGACTGCGCCTCCGGGGTCCAGCTCCACCAGAGATTGATGGCGATCGATTCGAGCTTGTCACGCGGCGTCATTCCGTTGGGGGACAGTGAAGAAGAAACAGCGGAAGGGGGCGAGGTGGGAGGGGGCAGGCGTCCTTTCGAACGCCCGCCCGTTCATTTTTGGAAAGGCATTTTCTCATACAGGTCGCGAATCACCGTTACAAGGGTCACGGTTCGAAACGGATTTGCCAAGCGCCTGGCGTGAAAATCCAATGACCCCCGGCCAGTCAGGCCCTCGCAAGATTTCGTTTCTACGCTGGATCCGCGTCCGCCGGCTGCGACGGCGAGCGACGGCTCGCATCGACGCGTTGTGCATCGACCTGGGGGACAAGGTGGAGGAGGGGGCGACACGGGCGCCGACGCGTACCGCAGCAGGCCTTTTGAGCTGGAGGAATTGGTCGCGCGGATCGAAAACCTGATTGCCACGCGGCGAGCGCTCCGGGCGTCGTTTCGGGCGGGGGGAGGCGACGGAGCCGGTCGGGGTGCACAGGCCGAAGCGCTGGGCCTCAAAACCAAGGGCCTAAAAAACGCGGCTGCTGCGGGAGCGGACCGACGCGACGATCGGAGAGGGGGCCTACTGCTTCGTCAACTGTGATTCTTTGGTCTTTTCTCTGGAAGCCAGGAGGGGTTCAACCCGGCATATCTTTAGAAAAGTACCGCTGCACCGATGAAGGGACGACGCGCGCGTCATCCCTACGTCCGCGGAGGACGCGAAAATGCACAAGGACCCCTCGTGTTTGATACTAAGCGTATTCCGCAGCCGTAAACTCGTATCCCTTCCCGTAAACGGTCTGGAGATACGCGGGCAGCTCAGGGTCCTGCTCGATCTTGTTTCGAATCTTGGCGACGTGCCGATCGATGGTTCGGAGGCAGATGTCGTCGGTGTTCTCCCAAACGGCGTCGCGGAGTTCTTTGCGGGGGACCGTGCGTCCCCTCTGCTCGACGAGGTACTCCAGAATTTCGAATTCCAGGGAGGTCAACGGGACGCGTTGCCCCTCGCGGAAGCAGGTGTTCGAGGCAAAGTTGATCGTCAGATCGTCGAGGGCGTACGTGTAGGTTCCTTTCGAGTCGGCGGCCGGGGCGAGACGCCGACAGAGCACGGCTTCCACGCGGGCCTCGAGTTCCTCCATCGCGCAGGGCTTTACCACATAGTCGTCGGCCCCGAGATTGAAGCCGCGGAGCTTATCCTGCAGGCGGTCTTTAGACGAGAGCAACAGGAAGGACGACTCGAGGGGCAGTGCCTGGGCTTCTTCCAGTAACTCAAAGCCACTTTTCCCCGGGAGGGAGACGTCGAGCAGAACGACATCGTAGCCGGGGGGGCGGGACAGGTAGCGGAGTGCCGTCTCTGCATCGCCGACGGTCGTCGTCGTGTACGGCGTTTTGGATCGGAAGTAATCGAGCAGGCTGGTACTCGCGGCTTCGGAGTCCTCAACGATGAGGAGGCGAATGGGGGACTGAGAGGCGGCTTCCATTGTATTAACGGCCATTTTGAGAGGAGAAAAGGCGATGAGGAACGAGCCTCCTCCGGCTGCGGAGACGAGCGGGTCTTGACGACAGCCGATGTCGGTCGGCCAACGTGGGGAGCCGGAGGAGAAGGGCTCTGAAAAAGAGGGTCTCTCCCCGAGGAGGAAGGGAAAAGACAGGATCGTTACGTCCACGTATGCTTCATTCTCACCTGTAATAGCTTGGACAGAATGGTAAATGCGAAGAAGAAAACGAGGGAAGGGGCCGTTTATCTCGGTAAGCGGGAGGACAGGCCCCGTCTCCAAGCATATCTTGCACTTTTGAACGCAACCCCGAACCGTTATGAGCAGCTCAACCGAACAGCGCGCGGAAGGAAACTGGAAAAAGTTCAAGGGGCGCCTCTAGGAGGCCTGGGGCGCATTTACGAACGATGAGCTTGACCGCTACGACGGAAAGCGAGAGCGACTCGAAGGCCACATTCAGGAGAAGACTGGTGCGGAGCGCCGGTCCATCCGAAAAAAGCTTGACAAAATTGCCAGAGAGGAAAAATATAAGTTCTAGCGGCCGTCTCCCTGTTCTCAACGTTCCGGGCCTCAGGCCAAATGAGCCTGAGGTCCGGAGGAGCGGGGCTCACTTTTCCTTTCTCAAAGCCTCTTATGCTCCGCCTTGCCGTCCTATTTCTCGTCGTTGCCCTCGTTGCCGCCGTCCGGGGTTTGGAGGGATTGCAGGGGCTTCTGCCGCGATCGCGAAGATCCTGTTCGTCGTGTTTCTCGTTCTTTTCGTCGTCTCGTTTATTTTTGGTCGACGGAGAGCGGTGTAGCAGGGAGGCCTCCGGTTCCCGAAGGCTCCCCGAACCACACCAATTTTTCCCCGAACGAGGGGTTCATTTCCCCAGGTAGCGGGCGATCTCGAAGACGAGCTTCGAGGAGGTAAAGGGCTCGCTGATGAGCCCGTCGATTTCCAGTTCTGCTGAGTCCCGCTGGTTGCCGAGCGCCAGGGCAACGACGGGGATTTCGTGGCCGTTCGTCCGGTCCTCAAGTTCTCGGAGAAATGTTTCGTCGGAGGACCGGTCGTCACGGTCCACACCGAGAAGGACGAGGTCGAAGGGGGGACCGCCTGGAGAGGCTTTGTTCGAGACCGCCCTTCGTTTCGAGACGGCCTCGAGCCCATCTTCCGAAGAGCACACGGGGGTGATCCCCCACCGATCTTCAATCAACCCGCAAATGGCTCGTCGGGTATTGGGATCTCCCTCGATGAACAGAATCTCTTTCTCGCAGCCGGCGGATCCATTGGAAGATGCGGAGGGACGCGCCGGATTTTGCTCCGGGAACCGAGGAAGACGAATGCGAAACTGACTTCCCTGCCCCTTTTCACTCTCGACGTCAATCGTTCCACCCATTCGTGCAGTAAATCGTTTCACGAGCGTGAGTCCCAGCCCGACTCCCTTCGTGAAGCCGTGACTCTCTGTGGACTCTTGCTCGAAGCGATCAAAAAGTTTGGGGGCAAAAGAGTCGCTGATCCCAACTCCGGTGTCGGCAACCTCGATTTCCACCATCGGCGACCCCCAGGGAGAAACGGAACGCACCGATACGTGCACACTTCCCGTCTCGGTGTACTCAATTGCGTTCGCGATCAGATTCTGCACGATGCTGGAGAGAGCTCCCGAATTGAGCGAGGCGTGGAGGTAATCGTCGGCGTCCTCTACCGTAAACGTGTAGTCGAGACCCTTCGATTCGGCCTGGGGTTCGAACGTCCGAAACACCGACTCGACCTCGTCCGGCACGCTCAAGGGGCTCATCTCCAATGAGGACTGATTTGCCTCCAACTCCGCAAGCGTGAGGACGGCATCGAGGGTATCCTGGAGTTGCGTTGTGCTCTTCTCAATCAACATTGCGAGCTCCTCCCCCCGGTCTCCAGCGCTACCGGAGAGGGTGTCGGCCAGCATCCCGATGCCGGCCAGCCGGGTTTTGAGCTCGTGGCTCACCTCCGGAAGGACCGAGTTCGTCATCGACTGGTGCCCGTTCCGACTCGCACCCGCAAGTTCCTCCAGCCGCTGTATCTGCATGTTCTGCGCGGGCTGCGTGCGCGAAAGCGACTGCAGTTCCGAAGGAGAGTGCGGGCTTTTGTCGTCCGTGGGAAGGGAAGTCATAACGGATTGACGGGTCTCGTGAAAAGAATTGACGGGTCTCCTGAAAAGAAAATACGCTGGGTGATCGCTGCCCGACTGCGAGTCGAGCGCGAGTATGAAAGATTGTGCAGGAGGATCTGTTTTTAGGGGCGACTGATGATTCCGGGAGAAGCATTTCTTAGGGTAAAAATGCTTCTCCTCACCGGCTTTACGACTGATCATCAGAAGAACCCCACCCAACGGTAAGAAATTCTGCGTCCGACAGGGGTAGGAAAAGAGGCCGAGACGAAGAGGGAGCGGATCGCCGCCCGGCCTTCGCCCTCTCGACAAAAGTGTCTTTACGCCACCGTAGTCTTCACACTGCCTGGCCGAAGTCTGGGAACGTTCTTACTGCGAGCCCGGACACCCTCCCGAATCGTTGGAGCCGATAACAAACTTCAGAACGTTCTGCACGGATCGACAAGATATTCGTCATGAAGGCGCGGTTTTCTTCGATGGTGGTGGGGGCCGTCGCCCTCGCAGGATCCCTCGCTGTGGGGGGGACGGGGATCAGTCCGTTGGCGTGCGCTCAATTGCCCTCCCCGGAGCAGTCGTCTTCGAGGTCTCTGTCGCCCGAGGTCATGAAGGTACTGAGAGAGCACGACCGGTATTCGGTCCTGGTCGCGGCGCTCAATCGGACAAGTATTGACCAGGGCCTCGCCGTGAGTCCGTCCTTCACGCTCCTCGCACCCACCGACTCTGCGTTTGCCGCGCTCGACGTTCCACTTTCGACGCTGGAAAGTGAGGACGTTGCGGAAATCCTCCGCAACCACGTGATTCAGAGAGCTCTCACCATGCGTCAGCTACGATCGTTCTCCAGGGTCGAGAATGTGCGGGGCCTGTCCCTCACCGTAGGGCCGGACGCGGCCACGATTGCGGGCACTGCCGTAGTGGAACCCAACGTGAAGATCGAGAACGGAATCGTTCACGGAGTCGACAGGGTAATCACTGCGCAGGTGCGCGCAGGGCGGGCGGTCTCTTTGAGGTGATCGCCTTCCTGCGGGGAGTAAAGAGCGCGGGGGCGTGGGGGAGGTGGAAAAGCGGATCTGCCGTGTTCGATTCGGGCCGGCGAGTGAGGAGAGAGGGAGTACGGCCCGGCAGCGATGCGGGGAGCTATTGCCCAATGCTTTCCAGGAGCATCACATCGCTTTCTCGCCGAGCGACCTGGGTGTACGCAAATGCGTTTCCCCCAGGACCGGCAGCGATGCGCCGGTCGGTGTGCCAGTCCGGAAAGGTGTAGAGCGGGACCCTTTGTCCCGACGTGAAGTCGTGGTAGGTGAGCACCGTCGTGCGAAATCGGCGATGGTGCAGGAAGTACATTCCCTCGCTTCCGACGCCCCAATTCAACTGGTCTTGGGGGTCGAATTGGGCGACGACCTGATCGAAGGGGGACTCCTGGACTTTATTCAGCTCAGAGATTCCCCGAAGAACGTCCATTCCTCCCGACGATGAAGTCCCCCCTGACGATGAAGCGCTGTTGTAAGCAAGGAGGCTGTCCTCGGTCCGAGTGGTATCCCGGTGGGTCCGAAGAGGGAAGCGGGCCGTGTCCAGCGGCGCCGCCCAAATTCCCATCGTGTCGGAACGAACGACGTACAGGGTCGATCCTGTGGGGGATTCTTGAGCGGCAACGGCTCCGCCCGTGGTAACCTGCTGGGTCTGAGAAGTTTTCGGAGATGTCCTCCAGATTTCCCAGCGTCCCGTTTGGTTGGAGGAAAAGTAGATCCAGCGATCATTGCGTCCCCACCGTGGAGCGAGCACCGCCGCGGAAGTATCGGTGAGCTGCGAGAGTCCCCCCCCGGAAGCGGGCACGCTGAAAAGATTCGATCTACCATTTCTCCGGGCGACAAAAGACAGACGCGTTCCGTCTGAGGACCACGTCACCGACCGGATGTCGGGTCCGTTCAGCGAGGTAATTTGAGTGGGCGCCGATCCGTCCATCTGCGCGGCCCAAACTTCGGGCGTTCCCGATCGGTCGGAGATGAAGGCGAGCTGAGTGCCGTCCGGAGAAATGCTTGGAGAGGTGTCTTCCTGCGTCGACGAAACGACCTTCGATGTCTGAAAGGCCTCGTATCGGCTCCTGCGGGAAAGCGTCCAGATGTCGGACTGGGCCGACTGCTGAGTATAGGCAAGCCGCTGCCCGACCACGGTGGGATGTCTGAAGACGGTGCCCTCGCTCGCCGCTCGGATCAGGGAGGGGGCTCCCCCATTTGCATCGACCCGCCACAGGCCACTCACCCCGCCTCGATGAGCCGAGTAAATGATTTCGTCGCCGCTTTGCGACCACGCGAGGCCGTGGATCGTGGTGCTGTCGGTGGTCACTCGCGACGGCTCTCCTCCGCTCGAGGGAACCACGAAGACATCCTCGACCCCCTCGACACGGCCCCGCACGAAGGCGATCCTGGATCCATCCGGAGAAAAAACGGGCGACCGGTCGCCCGTGGACCAGAGCGGGGGGGCCGTAATCGTCCGCGCCGAGTCGGAATTTGGGAAGAGGAGCGAGAGACCGAGGGCGCGGTGAGGGCGCTGCTCGGCCGAGATCGCGAGGGTAGTGTTCAAAGTATCGGGCGACCAGGCGATGCTGTGAATGCGCCGATCGGGCATGCTGGCGACCACCCGGGTTCTCCCCCCAATGGAAGGCACGATCGACACCTGGTGCTCCCCGTCGGCCTCTCGGGCATATGCGACGTGTCGGCCCTGAGGCGACCAGGCAGGACTCCAGTCGACGGTCGCGTCTTCGGACAACTGGAGCGGCTGCTCGGCCTCGCGCTGCATAAGATAGATGTTTTGATAGAGGCTGTCTGCGTTTCGCCAAGCGAAGACAACCTGTCGTCCGCTCGACGAGAGCGCAGGATCAAATTCCTCGCCGGGAAAACTGGTGAGGGGAATTGCAGGCGTTGGCGGCTCGGCGTCGGTGTCGTCCTCCCCGCCCGGCCCCGTGACGAAACGAATCAGGAGGAGGGCCGCGACGAGCACGCCCACCCCGACGAGCCATCTTCGGTCGACCTTTCCTCCGGCGCCCCACGACTGCGCTTCGGTCCAGGACGCCTTGAGGGTCCTCGCTATCCGGTCGACCAGTCCCTGAGGCTCATGCGTTTCCTTCCCTGGTCCGGCCGCCTCCGGTCCGTCGAGCGAAGCCTGGGCTTCCGATGATGCCTCCCCAGCGTCCGAGGTGCGCACGGGCGCAATGAGGCGGTAGCCGGTTTTTCGGATGGTCTCGATGTACGACGGGTCTCGCGAGTCGTCGTTGAATACCTTCCGAAGCTCCGAAATGCACCTCGATAGTACGTCGTCCGTGACGACCGTGTCAGCCCAGACCTCTTCCTTGAACTGCTCCTTCGTGACGGTCTTTTTCGGATGATCCGCGAGACAAAGGAGGACCTCCATGACCTTGGGTTCGAGTTGCACCTCGGTCTCTTCCTCCTCGAGACGGATGCGATTGAGCATTGGCTCAACGAACCAGTCCCCAACCCAGAAGCCGTCTGCAAACTTGTCGCGAGATCGCCATTCGCCGGACATACACGGGGCACTGTAGGACGAGGCAAAGGAAACTGAGCCCGAAATACACGAGAGGTGCGGGCGTTGTCCTTCGACGTTACTGGACTCAGCGGGACTCAGTTCCGGGAGGTTAGAGACGGCTCTTCGGCCTTCAGGTGATCTTCCCGTCCAGTACCACCTGCGATTTCGTTTGCGGCGCGGAGAAAAGGCTGTGCAAAGAAGGGACTCCAGTTGGCGCTACGATTTCTTGCGCCCAACGTAGACGAGTCCTCCTCCGATCACGATAGCAATGCCGGAGGCAAGCGGAGTGAAGGGGATGGACCTTCGTTCTTGTTTTTCGACCTCCACGGGGCCGATGTCCGCCACGGTGTCCTCGGTCGTAAAGGAGATGCCTTCGAGGACGAAGCCAAGGAGGCCCAGGCAGATGAGGACGATGCCAATGATCCGAGTGATCGACATATCCAAACGGGAGTCAGGAAAGGGAACGGCGACAGGATGAATCCGAGTAAGAGGAGCTCATCCAAGCAACTGCCCGCTCAGGCCGCTTCCTGTGCAGAACGGCGAAAAGACGGTGGAGCTCTCCGTGCGTTTTTCCATAAGAGCGAGCAGTTGGATTCATTAAAAATGCCATAGCCCAGTCGGGCATTTTGGTTTCCCCGAAACCAGCCCATTTCCGCGAACGTCACCACTGAGAAAAATTATGAATGGGGAGTCGATGCTCGTCGATTCGCATCGGATAGACTTCTGCGAGCAAGTCACGACCTCCTTACGACTGTGCACAAATGTGAAGAATCTGAACGGTGGTGCTACAGGTTAGCTTGGCTAATGATGACCACATCGACGTATCGCCCGTATCCCTGAATTGAACGAGTCTACGACCAATGAACACACACCGGATTGCGCGAGGCATTTCTCTTCTTCTGGTCCCTGCACTGCTGGTGATGGTCGGTGCCTGTACGGACACGGCAGAACAGCAAACGGAAGAGACGGAACAGGCGATAGAGAATGAACTGTCGGAGTTCAAGAACGACTTCCAGTCTTCGCTCAGCGAGGTCGACCAAGAGCTCGACCAGCTCGCCCAAAACGTTGACACCACGGGTGAAGAAGCGCAGGCAGAGATGCAGGATGAGCTCGAAGATCTTCGCCAGCGCCGGCAGAAACTTGGCCGTCGGGTGGAAAATCTGAATGCATCGGGAAGGGAAGAATTCCGTCAGACGCGCGCGAACCTGCAGTCTCAAATGAATGAAATCGAACGCGACCTGGTGGTGGCTCGGCTCGAGACCGTCGAGACGAAAGAGGAGTTCGTCCAGGCCGTCCAGGCGGAGATGAAGGAAATCGACCAACGGATGAATCGCCTGGAGCAGGAGCTGGAAGGAGCAGAGAAGAACCTCCAGTCGGAGTACGAGGAGAAACTCACCACTCTCCGGAACGAGCAAGAGGATCTGGAGGAGACCTTCAGTGAGCTGGAGCAGGCCGGAAGCCAGGAGTTCGAAGAGATGAGAGCGGAAGTGGCGGAAGATCTGGCCGCGCTTCGCTCGGAGCTCGATCAAGCGACCAACGAGTTGAGGCAGGCCATCAGCCCGCAAACGGCGAGCCGGGACGGAGAATGAGGCTGAGGATCGCCTGAGAAGCTGAAGTCTGAAATGCAAGGACCCAACATGAAAGGGGGACGGCAACACTTTTTGTTGCCGTCCCCCTTTGCTGTGGTAGTGCTACTTTTCCGTCTCGAACATCTTCGGGGCGGGGGCGTCCCGAGCCTGTCGGGGCATGGAATCTCAGCAGTCGGTGTTACGGCCGGCCTCTCTCGTCCGTCGTCCCAAGGACCCACCGGGCCGCGTGCGCCACCACTTCGTCGGTGGTCTGGTATCCGAGCTTCTCTTTGATCCGGCGACGATGCGTGTCGACGGTCTTGCGAGCAATGCCGAGCCGATCGGCAATCGCGTTCGCGGTCAGCCCCCGTCCCATCGTCCGGAAGACGTGCAGCTCCCGATCCGTCAGCTCATCGATCGGGAAGTGAACCTCTTCCTCCCCGTCGCTTCTCATTGTTGGGAGCACGCGGCGCTTCATCTCGGGACTCAGGTACACCTCTCCCGCCGCTACGCGACGCACCGCCGCGAGGACATCCGCCGTAGAGCCTCCCTTCATCAGGTATCCCGAGGCCCCGGCACGCAGAGCCCGCTCGGCGTAGACGGTCTCGTCGTGCAACGAATACACCACCAGTCGGGTGTCGAGATGCTGGGCCCTCACGCTTTTGAGAAGCTCGAGACCGTGGCCGTCACGGAGAGAAAGGTCTACTACAGCCACATCGGGCTCGTGCTCTTCAATGAGCCGGGAAGCCTCCCCGACGGAGCCCGTTTCGGCGACGATCCTCACGTCCATCGACTCTTCGGCCGCACGGCGAATGGCCTCGCGGATGGGCGGGTGGTCGTCGACGACCGCGACACGGATAACGTCTGCAGAACGGTCGGACGAAGTCGAAGGGGGTGCTGAGGGAGAGCGTAGCGACGGCATATGCGGTGGTGGAAACGGTGGAACAGGACAACGGCGGAACACAACGAATGAGAGCGGGACGTACGCTGAACCGCGACGACGGCTCGGGGAGAGCGAAAGGGCACAGGCAATTATTTTCGCCCCTATCATTTTCGCCCCGTTTTTCCCCAATTTCTGCCCGTCCGTCGCAGCCGCTCAAGCAGCCGGTGGAGTAACACGGCCCTCGGCCTCCTCATCGGGCTTGTAGGAGGGCATCGTTTGCGGGGTAGGACGAGCCCTCTCTGCAAAGACGCTGTCAGGACCTCCGTTCACGGTTTTCGATCCTCTATCCTCGATTCTCTGTGCTCCTGCTCGCTGATCAAGCGGAGCACCTGTACACGGCTCAGTAGAAGTGCGTCTTCCGAGCTTTCTCACATGTCGTTGTACCGGTGGATGCTTTTTGCGATCCAATTCTGGGAAAGAAAAAACCACCGGCGCGACTTGGAAAAATACGTTCACGATCGAGGGTCGATCCTTAGCGTTCGAGGCCGTCTCGGTATCGACACGCAGGCTCGGACAGGCTGCGCAGCGAGCATTCTCCTCTTCCGAAAGGGCCTATCGAGTAGGCCCCTCCGATCGCTGCATCTTCGGAAGATCGTTTAGCGCCTCCGCCCCCCGGACATCCTCGAACAGTCGAAGATCAAGGGCGGAACCGTCCGGATCCGCGTGGAGGACCGAGATATAGCCGGTCGATTCCATGACCACGGCGCGTACCTCCTCGAGATGAGTTACGTTCGCCTCCCGAAGCTTCTCTCGCAGGTCGTCAACCGTCACCCGCGCCGCCTTGAGATTTTGGTGAAGCACCTCCGTCCCGACCATGAGTAGCAGCGGCTCATTGTCGACTACGTTGGCAATCTCCGTTGAGCGAGAGCGCAGGTACGAAACGATGAACTGAATTCCGAAGAGCGTCACAAGCCCCACCGCTCCCTGCACGAGGGGCGGATCTTTGGTCAAGAGCACGGAGGCGACCAGCGATCCCGTGGCGACCGTGATCGCGAAGTCAAAAGTGGACATCTTCGAGAAGCTCCGCAGGCCTGCCAGACGCGTGCACAGCATAAGTATCAGATAAATCCCCACGGCAGTGAGGATTACCATCGTGAGGGCGACGGATGTACTCTGAATCCATTCCAGGTTAATCATGAGGGGAGGATGAGAAGTGAAGGGGAGAAGTGGAAGTTCGGGAGTATAAGCATTTGGATGTGAGCACCCCCAACGCCCACCCCGACGGCACACCGACGGTAGTCGGTATGTAGGTTGGGACCGGCAGCAGTACACGACAGCTGTCGGTACGGTATCCCGGCGGCTGTCGGGAACGATTCCTATCGGTGTCCTCGATCCCCACCGGGACGGGCACTCTCACACGCACCTACAAACGAGACAAAAGCAGGGCAATCTTTAGAAAGCTATGTTCGCACCAGTAAGTTTCGCCCCCTGCGGTTTCTCCTGAGAAGGCGGTCGGCAGATCGTCGGAGGGGAGGAGTCGAGAGGCACTGGCAACTGGGGATTGTCCCCGAGAAAATGGAATGGGACCGATCTCTGCGGACGCGTGTCTGGTTTTTCAGGACGCAGAGGCATATCGTCAAGAGTGCACGTTCGACACGGTCTCGTTGTCTCGATCCGGTATGCTCCGCCTTCTCCTCTACGGCCTCGCCGCCCTCCTCGGCCTCGGAATCGTCGGCTACTTCACCGTCGCCGCCCCCATCGCGGACGCCTGGTACAACCCCGTCCGGGCCGAGCCGCCCTGCGACGCGTCGGGGCGGGCCCGGGCGGTTCACGACACTCTGGTGGTGGCGGACCTGCACAACGACCTTCTCCTTTGGCCCCGCGATCCGCTTCAGCGCTACGACCGCGGCCACACCGACGTGCCGCGCCTCCGCGAGGGCGGGGTGGGCCTGCAGGTATTCGCCGCCGTCACGCAGGTGCCGCGCGGGCGCAGCTACCGGGGCACCAAGGCGGACGCGCTCGACCAGATTCCCTTCCTCGTCGCCGCGCAGCGCTGGCCCGTTCGCACCTGGAGGAGCCGCCTGGCGCGGGCCCGCTACCAGGCCCAAAAGCTCCGCCGCGCCACGGCCCGCGACGAGACCCTGATGCTGCTCCGCACGCGGGCCGATCTAAATACCATGCTCGCGCGCCAGGCCGACACTCCCCGCGTAATGGGCGCTCTCCTGGCTGTCGAGGGGCTGCACGCCCTGGAGGGCGAGATCGCCAACGTCGACACCCTCGTGGCCGACGGCTACCGCATGATGAGCCTCACCCACCTGTTCGACAACGCGCTCGGCGGCTCGTCGACCGGCATCGAGAAGGGCGGTCTCACCGACTTCGGCGCTCAGGTGCTCGACCGGCTTCAGGCCCGGAACGTTACAATCGATCTCGCCCACGCCTCCGAGTCGCTCATCGACGACGTGCTGGCGCGGACCGACGGGCCGGTCGTGGTAAGCCACACCGGCGTGCGCGCCACCTGCGACAGCCCCCGCAACCTGAGCGACCGGCACATCCGCGCCGTCGCCGGGCGGGGAGGCGTCATTGGCGTTGGGCTGTGGGAAAAGGCAGTCTGCGGGACCAGCGCGGCCGCCACCGCCGAGGCCATGCGCCACGTCGCCGACTTGGTGGGCGTAGAGCACGTGGCCCTCGGCAGCGACTACGACGGGACGGTGTCGGTGCCGTTCGACGCCACGGGCCTGCCCCTGCTCACGGAGGCGCTCCTGAAGGCGGGCTTCACGCTGCGCGAGATCGAGTTGATCATGAGTGAGAACGCGGTTCGCGTCCTCCGACAGACGCTCCCGACCAAGGAGTGAACGTAGCGAGCGGGTCGGAGTCATCACTCCCGAACCCCCTTGCTTTGTACGCCCCGGTCGCCTATATCGCCGGAGAATGGAGTCCCTGATCGAGACAACTACAGGCCTAACGAGCCGGTCAGAAGCTTCTCAAGGACACAAGTGGATTTTCATCTCTGTGGATTTCCCATCAGGCGCGGATCTGTCGCGGATCCTGATGCGTCAGTTCCCAATCCCGGATCGAAATCTCTTCGATCCCTTCTCATCATTTTTTGCTCATTTTTCTCGACAGTCCCATGACAACCTTTCGCCACTCCACACCGATTGTGCTTCTCGCCGCAGCGCTTCTCCTGGGCGGATGCTCGTCTCTGAGCAATACGGAGGAGGGCGCGGTCATCGGTGCCGGCGCGGGAGCTGCCGGAGGTGCGGCCGTTGGGAAGGCGGCCGGGGGCACCGCTGAAGGTGCCATCATCGGGGCCGTGGTGGGGGGCACCGCTGGGGCCATCATCGGCAGACGCATGGACAAGAAGGCGGAGGAGCTCGACGAAGAGCTCGAAAACGCCGATGTTGAACGAGTCGGGGAAGGCATCAAGGTGACCTTCGACGGCGGTATTCTCTTTGACTTCGACTCCTCGGCCCTGCGGGAGGACGCCCGCGGAAACCTGAGCGAGTTCGCCGAAAGTATGGAGGAATTCGAGGAGAGCAACATCCTTATCGTGGGTCACACAGACTCCAAGGGGTCGGAGGAATACAATCAGAAACTCTCGGATCGCCGGTCGGACTCGGCTGCGAACTTTCTCATCGAGCAGGGCATTGCGGCCGAGCGGATTACGTCCGTCGGACGGGGGGAGACCGAGCCCGTGGCGACCAACGAAACGGCCGAGGGCCGCCAGCAGAATCGACGCGTAGAGGTGGCCATTTACGCCAGCAAAGAGTACCGGCAGCGCGTGAAGAAGGAAGCGCAGGGCGAATGAACCCGTCTCTTAGACGGGACGCTGCGTTCCCAGCGCAGCCCGGAGACGACTCGGTCGCTCCGCTCCCAGCGCAGCCCCGAGACTACTTGGTCGCTTCGCTCCCAGCGCAGAACGGTTTCTGCACTTGCCCGCCACCAGAAGCGTTCGTGTGCCGGGCTCGTTTGGGCGCCGTTCGTGCACGTCGCCCGCTGTGTTTACTCGCAGAGCTCGTCAGCACCGCAAGGGCATGACCTTCAGCCCTCGCTTTGCTCGTGTCGGGGGGAAGGCGCACGAAGGCCCTAAAAATTAACCAACCCAAGTTGCGGGGCACAACCGTATTGCCTAAATGCATGTCTCGACTGTCGTCGGGGACGGCGGACCACGGACGGCCACACGGGATGACCTCTGGCCTCGGACCGCCGAAACGCGCCGTATTCCGCGGTCTGTGATCCGAAAGCCTTTGGACCGCCGTCTCGTCGAAAAAAGCGCCGTAGGTCGCAACTTGAGTTACAACCAGTGACTCGATACTGGGCACAATCTTCGGGTAATTCTCCGAACTTGGCCATCCTGGGGGTGGAAGATGGGTATGAGTGCGCCGCTGGCGTCGTCAGCCAGCCATAAAGGTTTCCGCCCAAACAAAAAATCCCGCCGGTCCTGAAGAATAGGGGGCGGGACTGGGAGGACTCGAAATGTCAGGAGTGGGGCTCGGCCACCGGTGAGCGGCGAAGGCTACTCCATCACGTGATCCACGATCTGCTCGAAGGCCTCCGGGTCGTGGACGGCCAAGTCGGCGAGCACCTTCCGGTTCATGTCCAAATCCGACTTGCGGTATTGGCCCATGAACTGCGAGTAGCTCACGTCGTGCTGGCGGGTCGCGGCGTTGATGCGGGTAATCCACAGCCGCCGGAACCGCCGCTTCTTCTGGCGGCGGTCGCGGTAGGCGTACTGCAGCCCCTTCTCGACCGCGTGCTTGGCCACCTTATATACCTTGCTCCGGCGGCCCCAGTAACCCTTGGCCTTGTTCAGAATCTTCTTTCGCCGGCGACGAGTCGCCGGCTTGTTCGTTGCGCGCGGCATGGAATCAAAACGTTCGTTTGACAGCAGAGACGAAAATACAACTTAGACGAGCATCGGCGCGGCCCCAACGCCGCCCGGCAAGGACTCCACAAACAACGGAGGACCGAAAAAGCACCTCCATCGGCGCCTCACGACGAAGAATCGCCGGGATTACGTGGAGAGCATGCGCTTGACGCGCTCCCGGTTGGCCTTGTCGTCGACGATCGTGCTCTTGCGCAAGTGGCGCTTGCGCTTCGCGTTCTTCTTGGTCAGCAGGTGCCCCTTGTTGGCCTTCTTGCGCTTGATTTTGCCATTGCCGGTCTTCTTAAAGCGCTTCTTGGCACCGCTGTGGGTTTTCATCTTGGGCATGACAAGGGCTCCCTCGGCGGGATGTCGTTCGCAGAATACGTGTGATTCAGAGGACCCTGTATGGAGGGTCCGGCAATGCGTTCCCGTCCGCACAGAGTCCACAAAAAGCGGAGGTCTTGCCGTACCGGATTCAAGTACGAGCGGGGTACCATCGCCGCGTTTGGCGCCGGACCCGGAGCAGCGGGAGACACTTCGCTACTTGTTCTTGTGCGGAGCGAGGATCATGACCATCCGCCGACCTTCCATCTCCGGCTGCTGGTCGATGCGGGCCAGGTCTTGAAGCTCCTCGATCATGCGGCGCAGCAGGTCCATGCCCTGGTCCTTGTAGACGATGTCGCGGCCCTTGAACTGGACGTAGGCCTTTACCTTGTTGCCATCCTCCAAGAACTCGCGAGCGTGGTCGACCTTGAAGTTGAAGTCGTGCTCTTCGGTGCGGGGCCGGAAGCGAAGCTCCTTCATCTCCATGGACTTCGACTTCTTCCGGCGCCGCTGCTCCTCCTTTTGCTTCTCGTAGCGGTACTTGCCGTAGTCGAGCACCTTGCAAACAGGCGGGTCGGCGTCCGGGGCAATCTCAACGAGGTCGAGATCGTGGTCGCGGGCGCGACCCAGAGCATCTTCGACGGGCACGACCTCGTGGTCGCCGTCGGGCTCCACTACGCGAACCTCGTCGGCGCGAATTTCTTGATTTACGCGAAGTTTATCGACGTCAGCGATATCTGAATCGGGCGTTTGTTGAGGGAAAGAACTCGGAATGAGTGCAGGACTCGACCTGTGCGGAGCAGTTCAGGTCTCGCGAGGCCGAGTCCAGGATCTATTACACACGGAATTCCCCCTATGAGGTTTCAGTGAAGGTCGCCTGAACTGGAGGGGGACCTGCCCCGGGCATCGGCGGGCGGACTAATCGAGGGTCGGTTCGAACTCGGGCCCGGCCCGATCGAGAAACTCGTCGACCGACACGGTGCCCTGCTGCCCGTCGGCGTGGGAGCGGACCGAGACGGTGCCGGCCTCCTCCTCGTCCCCGCCCACGACGAGCATGTAGGGAATCTTCTGCGTCTCGGCGTCGCGAATCTTGTAGCCCACCGTCTCGTCGGAGGGGTCGATCTCGACGCGCACGTCCTCTGCCCGCAACCGAGCAGCCACTTCCTCGGCGTACCCTACGAAGTCGTCGCCCACCGGGATGATCTGCACCTGCACGGGGGCGAGCCACGTCGGAAAGTTGCCGCCGCAGTGCTCGATGAGCACGCCGATAAAGCGCTCCAGCGAGCCGAACGGGGCGCGGTGAATCATCACCGGCCGCTTCCGCTCGTCATGCTCGTCGACATAGGTGAGCTCGAAGCGCTCCGGCAGGTTGTAGTCGACCTGGATGGTGCCGAGCTGCCAGGCGCGGCCCAGCGCGTCCTCCACCATGAAGTCGAGCTTCGGCCCGTAGAAGGCCGCCTCGCCGGGTTCCTCATGGGCGTCGAGGTCCGTTTCGGCCACCGCCTCGCGGATGTCTTGCTCGGCCCGATCCCACAGCTCGTTGCGGCCCACGTACTCGTCGGTGTCCTCGGGGTCCCGCAGCGAGATCTGCGCCTCGAACTCCTCGAAGTCCAGGGCGTCGAGCACCTTCAGGGTGAGGGCGATGACGTCCTTGAACTCGCCCTTCACCTGCTCGGGGGTGCAGAAAATGTGGGCATCGTCCTGCGTAAAGCCGCGCACCCGGGTGAGCCCGCCGAGCTCGCCGGTCTGCTCCTGCCGGTAGACGGTCCCGAATTCCGAGAGCCGCACTGGCAGGTCACGGTACGAGTGGTGGTCGTTCTTGTAGATCATCACGTGGTGCGGGCAGTTCATCGGCTTCAGGAGGTAGCCGTCCTCCTCGTCGCCCTCCCGATCGGTAATCATCGGCGGGAACTGGTCCTCTTCGTAATGAGGATAGTGCCCACTGGTGCGGTAGAGGTCGAGCCGCCCGATGTGGGGAGTGGTCACCGGCTTGTAGCCCTGCTTGATCTGCTCTTGCTTCAGGAAGTCGCGCAGCGTCTCGCGCAGGACGGTGCCCTTGGGCAGCCACAGGGGCAGACCCGGACCCACCTGCTCGGTGTCGAACGTGAAGAGCTCCAGCTCCGTGCCGAGCTTGCGATGGTCCCGCTCCTTCGCCAGACGCCGCCGCTCCAGAAACTCCTCCAGGAGCTTCTGCTTCGGAAAGCTCACGCCGTAGATGCGGGTGAGCTGCGGATTCGTCTCGTCGCCGCGCCAGTACGCCCCGGCTACCGAGAGCAGCTTCGGCGCCTTGATGCGGCCGGTGGACGGGATGTGCGGGCCGCGGCAGAGGTCCGTGAAGCCTCCCTGCTCGTAGAAGGAGATCTCCCCCTCCTCCAGGTCCTCAATCAACTCGAGCTTGTACTCGTTGCCCTCCTCCTCGTAGAACCGAATGGCGTCCTCTTTCGACACCTCGTGCCGCTCGTATTCCGCGTCGCGGCGGGCGAGCTCCAGCATCTTCTCCTCAATCTCCTCCAGCTCGTCGGCGGACAAGGTCTCCTCGCCCAGGTCCACGTCGTAGTAGAAGCCCTGGTCGATGGGCGGGCCGATGGTAAACTTGACGCCGGGATAGAGGGCCTGCAGCGCCTCGGCCATGAGGTGGGCGGAGGAGTGCCAGAACGTCTCCTTGCCCTCCTCGTCGTCCCACGTGAGAATCGCAATCTCGGCGTCCTCAGTGATCGGGCGGCCCAGGTCGCGCACCTCGCCGTTTACCTTGATGGCGAGCGCGTCGCGGGCGAGGCCGGCGCCGATGCTCTCGGCAATCTCGCGACCCGTCGTTCCGGCCGCGTAGGACCGCTCGGATCCGTCCGGGAGGGTAATCGTGATTTCTTTCGCGTCGATTTCGGCCATGGAGCAAAAGAGACCTGGTTCGACAACACGAAGCAGGATCGGGCGTGGACCCTGCCAACAAAAAAGCCGCCCCATCCCGAAAGCTTTCGGGACTGAGAGCGGCAACAGTGGGTCCAAGTGGACTCGAACCACTGACCTCTACGATGTCAACGTAGCGCTCTAACCAACTGAGCTATGGACCCAATCCGGAGCCTGCTTGCTTCACTCGGGAGATTATATCAATGCTCACAACGGGGTCAGGATTCCTTTTCGCCTCGATTCACCGAAACTTTGACCTCGCTTGAGGCCGAAGAGGACCGCCCGTCCGGCTGCCGAAAACCGGTCGCTGTCCCCGCACTCGGCCACCGCGTGCAGTTTGCGGACGTCCACGTCGCGCTCCTCCGCGTCGGCCTCCAGCCAAGTCGATGCAGAAGGCGCACCCGCTCAGGACGGTCACGTAGCGCTTGAGGAGGAGGTGCAGAGCCGGCGAGAGTGGAAGGTTTTCTTCCAGCTTCTGGGTCTCGTATGTAGGCGAGCCACATCTACCAGGAATCCGGAGTCCTGATCGGTTCGAGGCGGAGCCTCGATTTGTGAGTGGAGACGGACTCGCCGTTGTCGGTCGGAGCGGCGTCGGTCTGGAGTGCGTTCATGGATTGACGTATGGTAAGTTCGAGTGATCGCGCATTCATGCGACGAGGGGCACTGGAGAGACAGGACGCCTGCTCGTCGTCTTTCTCTACTCTTCACCACGGTGTGGGCCCGAGCGCCAGGCCCCAGTAGATCCAGCCGACGAGGACGAACTGGAGGGGAAGGCGAAGAGAGAGCGCCCACCCCGGAATGCGGCCGAAGTCCGCCGGGTGGAGCGCCATGTGTACGTTGGCCGGAAAGACGGCCAGCAGGAGCAGAATGAGGCCCCATCCGGCGTACACGCGGAGCCTCGGCACCAGCAGGCCGAGCGCGCCGAGGAGTTCGGCGACGCCGCTCACGTACACCAGCGTGCGGGGCGCTGGCAGATAGGGCGGCACGATGCGGGCGAAGGCTGCCGGCCACACGAAGTGCGCCGTTCCTGCGGCCCCGAAGATCAGGGCAATCAAGTAGATGGAGGGACGGTGCATAGCGTCTACGGATCGAGGTGGGCAAGAAGGAAAATAGCGGTGTATATCGCCCTCCGGTAGATCAAGGTCGGGATACGCAGCCTGTATCGCGCGAATGCCGGCTCACGATGGGGATTACCAGTTCTTCCTTCAGGCTCCGCCCAAACCTCTGTTGGACGACGACGGCACAGAAATTCCACACTCCGAAACCAAACTCCGCACTCGATCTACGCGCCCACAGCGGCAGTCCCGTTGGTGCTCGCGTCGGACGCCGTCGCGGTTGGCTGTACCGTCGTGAGCGTCAGGCCCTCCTCCTCGTCGTCGGCCAGCTCGATGCGGACCGCGTCGCCGTCCTCGATCGTGCCGTCGAGCAGCGCCTGCGAGAGGCCGTTCGCCACGTGGCGCTTCATGACGCGCTTGAGGGGCCGGGCGCCGAAGGCCGGGTCGTAGCCGCGGTCGGCAAGCCAGTCCTTCGCGTCGTCGCTGAGTGCCAGCGTCAGGTCGTGGTTCTTCGCGGCGAGCCGCTGGACGCGCTGGAACTGAATCTCGACGATCTCGCGGATGTGCTCGCGGCTGAGCGAGCGGAACATCACGATGTCGTCGATGCGGTTCAGGAACTCCGGCTTCACCTGCCGACGCAGCATCGTGAGGACCTCTTCCTCCAACTCCTGCTGCTGGGCCTCGGTCAGGTGCCCATCGACCTCGTCCATCCGTTCCGAGATGACGTCGGACCCCATGTTTGAGGTCATGATGATGATCGTGTTCGTGAAGTCGACGGTGCGGCCCTGGTTGTCGGTGAG
>PXSZ01000075.1 GCA_003023105.1 Bacteroidetes bacterium QH_10_64_37 | reverse complement strand
GTCGGCGTGAGCGCGCGTCATGCCCTGCATGGCGTTCTCGACGCCCCGAAAAATGTTGCCCCCTCCAATGACGACGGCCACCTCGGCCCCGGTCTCTACGGCGTCCTTCACCTCGTTCGCGTAGTTGCGGAGAACCGTCTCGTCGATCCCGAAGTCCCGGCTTCCCCCCAGCAGCGCCTCGCCACTGAGCTTTAGGAGAACACGGTCGTACGTGAGAGTGGAGCCCGACGCGTCTCGCGAGGTAATGCTCATGGAAGCAAACCGGTCTGTTGTGCGGCTGTTGTGCGTGATGCGTGACGAGTAATTCGTGATACACCGTTTCCTGTGAGGCTCCGTGTCGTCTCACGCATCGCGTCTCACGATCCTGAGGAATGACACGAGTGGAGACGCAACCCCGGGGCCCGGCGCGGCGGTCGCTGCCGTCACGTCCCGGCGTACGCAAGGCCGGATGACGCCGCCAGCATCACGGCCCACCCGGCCCTAGCATCAATCGACAAGCCCCACCCAAACGTCAAGTCTGCTAGTCACCGAGGGCGTATCGGGTGAATCGCTTCACCGAGAGGCCCGCGTCGTCAAGCATCTCCTTCACCGAAACCGAGGAGTCCTTCACGAAGGCCTGCTCCAAAAGCACGTGGTCCTCGAAGAAGCGTTCGAGCTTGCCCTCCACGATGTTGTCGATGACGTGTTCGGGCTTGCCTTCGTTGATGGCCGCTTCTCGGGCGACCTCGCGCTCTTCTTCTTTTACCTCTTCGGGCACTTCGCCCCGGGTAACGGCGATTGGTTCGAGGGCCGCCACCTGCATGGCCACGTCGCGGCCGGCCTCATCGACCTCTCCGTCGCCATGGACCTCCACGAGCACGCCGAGCTTCGAGCCCGGGTGCACGTAGGAGATGATCTGGCCGGCCTCGCTTTCGAGGACGTCGAAGCGGCGGATCGCGAGCTTCTCGCCAATGCGGCCCGTAAGGGCCACCAGCTCGTCCTCCACCGTCACGTCGTCCTCGTACGTGAGCGAGTCGAGCTCGTCCAGGTCCTCGGGCTTCTCCTCGAGCGCGCACTCGGCCACCGTTTCGGCGAACTCCTGAAAGTCGTCGTTGCGGGCGACGAAGTCGGTCTCGCAGTTGATTTCCACGATGGTGCCGGCAGTGCCGTCCTCGGACACGGCCGTCACCACGAGGCCCTCGTCGGCCTCCGCGGCGGCCCGGTCCGAGGCCACCTCCTGCCCCTTCTTCCGGAGAATGCTGACGGCCTCGTCGAAGTCGCCATCGGCCTCCTTCAGGGCCTTCTTGCAATCCATCATGCCGACGCCGGTGGCGTCGCGCAACTCTTTCACCTGTTTGGCGGAAACACTCATGTCGTCGGAAGATCGGGGGGAAGTCGTTCAGCAAGTGCGTGCGGTCGACGCGGGGACTACTGGGCGGCCTTCTTTTTGGCCTCCTTCTCCATCTTGCGCTCCTGCAGGCCCTCCTGGATGGCGTCCGTAACGGTGGAGGTTACGAGCTCAATTGAGCTGAGCGCGTCGTCGTTGACCGGGATGGGGTAGTCGATGTTCTTTGGGTTGCCGTTGGTGTCGACCATCGCGATGATCGGAATCCCGAGGTTGTTCGCCTCGCTTACCGCAATGTCTTCCCGCTGCACGTCGACAATGTAAATGGCGCCGGGCAGGTTGGCCATGTCGCGGATGCCGCCGAGCGTGTTTTCGAGCTTCTCGTGCTCGCGCAGCCGCATCAGCTTCTCCTTTTTCTTCAGCTTGTCGAGCGTGCCGTCCCGGTCCATGCGCTCGATCTCCTCCATGCGGCGGATGGACTTCCGGATGGTCTGGAAGTTGGTCATGGTGCCGCCGAGCCACCGGTCCACCATGTGGGGCATGCTGCACTCCTCGGCGTGCTCGCGCAGGATGTCCTGTGCCTGCTTCTTGGTGCCTGCAAACAGGATCTTCTTTCCCCGATTGGCAAAGCGCCGGGCGGCGTCGGCGGCCTCGTCGAGGAAGACCTGCGTTTGCATTAGGTCGATGATGTGGATGTTATTCCGCTCCATGAAGATGTATTTCTCCATCCGCGGATTCCACCGGCTCGTGAGGTGGCCGAAGTGGGCTCCGGCCTTCAGAAGCTCCTCGACGGTGACGCGGTGGGAAGTCTCTTCGTCGTCGCCTTCCTCCTCGGTCTCCTCGTGCGCCCCGTCCTCGCGGTCCGTGTCCTCAGCAACGTCGGTGTCGGCTTCGGGAGCCGATTCCTCAGTGTCCACGGGCGTCTCGGACGCCGACTCGTCCGTCTCCTCGGCAACGTCGGCCTCGGTGTCCGGGGCCGCGTCTTCGGTGTCTTCGGCCGTCTCCGTGGGCTCCTGAGACGCCGTTTCGTCTTCAGCGTCGGCAGTCTCAGCTTCAGCCTCCGGGGCCGATTCTTCAGAAGCTTCTTCCGTATCCGTGGGCGTAATCTCGGTATCGGCGGCGTCTGCCTCGCCCGATTCGGAGGTGTCGTCCGTGGAGTCGGACTCAGGGGGAGATGCGTCGTCGGTCTCCTCAGGAGAGGCCTCTTCGAGCGTCTGAGGGTCTTCCTCGTCCCGTACGTCGGGGTCCTGCGTAGATGTCTCGTTGGCCATCGTGTGTTTGAACGTGTGTGGGAAATTGGGTTTGTGCTACTACGACCGTCGCCTGCGCAGCGAAACCGTTTTTGAGCGTGGGGGCTTTTGGGCGTGGGTGCGTGGGGGTAGAGGGCATTTGCTCCTGCGCTCCCACGCGCCGTGCGCTCACGATCAACCGCGATCAACCCACTGTCGCATCGGGCCGTATGGTTTTTTGAGTGTGGAATTTGGAGTGAGGAGTGCGGAATGGATAGCTCATTCCACACTCCACGTTCCGCATTCCCAATTCGCTTAGCGTTTGCTGTACTGGCTCTTCTTGCGAGCACCGGGCTGGCCGTACTTCTTGCGCTCGACCATGCGGTCGTCGCGGGTCAGGTAACCGGCGTCGCGGAGGGGGCCGCGCAGCTCCTCGTCGTACTCGACGAGCGCCCGGGCAAGGCCGAGCCGGATGGCTTCGGCCTGGCCGGTAAGGCCGCCGCCGGAGGCGTTCACCTTCACGTTGAACTGACCGATCGTGTCGGTCACGTCGAACGGCTGATCGAGCGTGCGGCGGCGCCACGCGACCGGAAAGTACTCTTCGGCGTCGCGCCCGTTGATGACAAAGCTGGAGCCGTCGCCCGGGCGCAAGTACACGCGGGCCGTGGAAGTCTTGCGGCGCCCAATGGCCTGGTGCTGATTCATCCTGGGCATGGTAGCAATCGGGGTTTCGGAAAAAGTGCGTCGACGATCGAGGACGGAGCGAGAGGCCGGCTGGAGGCGCTATGCGGTTTCGAGCGGCTCGGGCTGCTGGGCCTCGTGCGGGTGGTCCGGACCGGCGTAGACCCGTAGTTTTTTGAACATCTCCCGCGCAAGAGGACCACTGGGAAGCATGCCCTGGACGGCCTGCTCGACGATGTACTCGGGCTTGTTCTCCCGCACCTCTTCGGGGCTTTCGTGGTGATCCCCGCCTGGATAGCCGCTGTACTCGTGGTACGTCTTCTGCTGTTCCTTCTTGCCCGTGAAGCGGGCCTTCTCGGCGTTCACCACAATCACGTGGTCGCCCGTGTCTACGTGCGGCGTGTACGTCGGCTTGTGCTTGCCGCGCAACACGCGGGCGATGCGGGAGGCAAGGCGTCCCACGACTCGGTTCGCGGCGTCCACGACGTACCAGTCGCGCTCCACCTCGTCCGGCTTGGCGTTGTAGGTCTTAAAACTTTGCGTGTCCATCGGTAGAAGTCCGTCGCTTGGCGCAGGTCCGGAGGGCGGCGGGACGAACGAGCGGAAACCCGGCAGGGCTCCACAAAAAATCAGGCCGCCCAGATGTCGGGAGAGGGCCTGTATCCCGCCGAGACGCAGAGACAGCGGCGATTGAGACGCTTCTTCGCTCTACGTCCTCGCGTCTAGAGATTTATTGCAATCACCATGGCACGTGTGAGGAGGGACCAGGTTTTCGCGGCCCAAGGGGATTCCTGTAATCTTGACGGAGGTCGGTGCGGGGCGAAGGGGGAAGTTGGAGGTGTGGAAGTGTTGGGGTGTTGAAGAGGGTCTCACGTGGCAAGGGACGCCGACCATGGGAGGGGACGCGGACCGTGGCGGCCGGAGGCGATTTCCCTGTGAGCGCCGGGAGATGGGGGAACCCTGTTGTCCTTCTCTCCATTCCAGACGACCTCCACCTAGCAGATTTGACGACCTGATTTGCGGCGTCATGCTGACGATCGACATTACCTCCCTTTCGACGGGGATTCACCACCTGGAGTTGGCTCCGTCTGCAGAGCAGGTCGACCTGGACCCGTCCACGTTCGAGGACCTTCAGGTCGACGTCGTTTTGCAGCATCACCGCGATCGCATTCTCGTGAAGTTGCACGCGACGGCCACGGCCACGCTGACGTGCGACCGCACCCTCCAGCCCTACGAGCAGGAGATTGAGGGGGCGTACAACGTGCTCTTCGGCCCGCCGTCGATGGTGGGGCAGGACGGAGAAGAGTTTGAGGAGGTGCGGCCCCTCAACTCGTCGGATCGGGAGATTGACCTCACGGACGTGATTCGCGACACGCTTCTGCTTGCAGTTCCGCAGCGCCAAATTGCGCCCGGCGCCGAGGACGAGCCCATCACACGCGAGTTCGGGGCAACCGACGACGAGGGCGGCGACGAGGAACCCGTCGATCCGCGCTGGAGCGACCTGAAGGAGCTCAAGGACGGGGAAGACGGATCCTGATTTTCGCATCGAGCGTGCTGCTCCGCTGTAAATTCTGAGCGAAATGAAGCCGGGCCTCTGAACACCCGGCGGAGGCCTCTCATCTTATGGGGGCGCTCCCGTGACAGCGCTTGGAGAGCCTCACGCTGCGATCGATACGACCGACCGTTCATTTTTGAGAGACTGAGTCATGGCTGTTCCAAAACGAAAACATTCGAAGTCGCGCACCCGCAAGCGCCGCTCCACGTACTACAACGAGCTGGAGCCGCCTCAGCTCATGGAGTGCAACAACTGCGGCAACCCGAAGGTGATGCACCGGGTGTGCAAGTACTGTGGGCACTACCGCGGTCGGCAGGTCATGGAGCCGTCCGAGGAGCTGATGGCGTAGGCGAACGGCCCGCCCGCTCAACGTGCCCCCCTGCGGTGGAACGACGCCCTGCACCTGCTCCGGGTTCTTCCCGGCCGTGCCGTTGTCAGACCGAACCGGGGGCATTTTTTTGTCGGGTCTTCGTTCCGAGACTGGACGCGCGCTCGGCGTTTGTCTGCGCGTACGCCTATGTTTTTCCGGAGCCTGTATTCAAACAGAACGGGAAGGGCCGCAAATGGCTCTGCACGCCGCCTTCGGCGTTTCGCACTCTAAAAGCACTCGCTCCGCAGCGCTGCATCGCCTGCTTCGCGCGGTTTGGAGGCGACGCGCAGCGCTCATTTTCGCCTGACTTCCTTCGATTGAATACAGGCTCGGAGGTCGCCGTCGCGCTTCCCGAGACGAACCCATCGTCGGCCGCTCGGCACGACAGCACCCAGTTTCTCCCCCGGCACACACGCTTTGGCAGACACACCGACGGTTCGTATGGCAGCATCGCGTATCGCAGTGGATGCAATGGGGGGCGACGAGGCCCCGGAAACGGTCGTGAAGGGCGCCGTTCAGGCCCTCCGTCACGCCGACGAGGAGATGTCGGTTCTTCTCGTGGGCCCCGAGGACCGGCTCCACCACGTGCTCGACGCACAATCGGAGGCTCCAAGGGAGGCGATCCAGGTCATTGACGCCCCCGAAGTGATTGGGATGGGGGAGGCCCCATCGACCGCCGTCAAGCAGAAGACGAACTCATCGATCCACCGCAGCCTTGCGGCCCACCACGACGGCCACGCCGACGCCTCCGTGAGCGCCGGCAACACGGGGGCCGTCATGGCCGCGTCTATGTTTATCCTGCAGCGCATTCCCGGCGTGGAACGGCCGTCGATCGCCGGATTTTTTCCCACCTTGAAGGGCCCCTCCGTCGTCCTCGACATCGGGAGCAACGTCGATTGCAAGCCGACCCACCTCGTCCAGTTTGCCCGGATGGGCACTGTGTACGCGCGGCAGATCCTCAATAACGACAATCCGTCAATCGGCCTGCTCAACATTGGGGAGGAACCGGGCAAGGGGAATGAACAGGTAAAACAGGCGTACGAGCTGCTCCGGAACGCCGACGACCTGAATTTTGCCGGCAACGTGGAAGGGAGCGATCTTCTCTTCTACGCCGCCGACATCATCATCTGCGACGGATTCGTGGGAAACGCCCTCCTCAAATTTGGCGAGAGCATGACCACGGTGCTCTCGGAGATGACCGAGCAGGAGATGGACCGTCAGAATCTCGCGCCGGGCGAACGTGAGCTCGTGGCGGGTGTGCTCGGGGAGGTGCGCAAAGGCTTCGATCCCGAGGCCCAGGGCGGCGCCCCGCTTTTGGGCGTCAATGGAAATGTGCTCATCGGGCACGGAAGTTCCACCCCGGACACCATCGCGCAGCTGATCCACTCGGCCACGGCGCTCGCCTCCGGAGACGTCGTGCGCGCTCTCGAGGACGCCTTCAGCGGGTAACTCCCCGCCGCCGACCCGTCCTCACCCGCTTTGCACTGGTCATCCGTTCCTATGTCCGCTCCCACCACCTCCCACCAGGCCGCCGTCACCGCCGTCGGCCACTACCTTCCCGAGAGGCGGCTCACGAACGGCGATTTGGAGAAGATGGTGGAGACGAGCGACGAGTGGATTCGCACGCGGACCGGCATTCGAGAGCGTCGCATTCTGGACGACGATGGCAAGGCCACCGCCTTTATGGCCACGGAGGCCGCCCAGGAGGCCCTCGACAAGCGCGGCATTGGCCCGGAGGCGGTGGACCTCATCGTCGTAGCTACGGTGACGCCCGACATGCTCTTTCCGGCGACGGCATGCCTCGTGCAGGAAAACCTCGGGGCGTCCAATGCGTGGGGATTTGACCTCTCGGCGGCCTGCAGCGGTTTCATCTACGCGCTCAGCACGGGCGCGCAGTTCGTCGAGACCGGCCAAGCGGAGACGGTCCTCGTCATCGGGGCCGATACGATGAGCTCGATCGTGGACTACACGGACCGCACTACCTGCATCCTGTTCGGCGACGCGGCGGGGGCGGTGGTGCTGGAGGCCGACGAGGAGGTGGGGCTCCACGACGCGGTGCATCACGTGGACGGGGAGCACGGTGACCTGCTGTGCATGCAGGCCGGGGGCAGCCTCAACCCGCCGACTCACGAGACCGTCGACGCGCACATGCACTACCTCTATCAGGAGGGGCGGCAGGTCTTCAAGTTCGCCGTCACCCGCATGGCGGACGTGTGCGAGGAGGTCATGGCCCGCAGTGGTCTCGACGCCGAGACTGTGGACTACCTCGTGCCGCACCAGGCCAATCAGCGGATCATCGACGCGACGGCCAAGCGCATGGGGCTGTCGTCCGACCAGGTGATGCTCAACATCGACCGCTACGGCAACACCACGGCCGCAACGATTCCGCTCTGCCTCTACGACTGGGAGGAGGATCTGGAGCGAGGCGACGAGCTCATCGTTACGGCCTTCGGCGGGGGTTTCACGTGGGGGGCGGGGCACCTTACCTGGGCCTACGACTGACAGTTGCGAGTGGCGAGTTTCGAAGGTCGAATGGATTGCGCTCGATTCCGCTCGCCTGGGGCCACGGTTTCCCACTTGCACTTCGGAACTCGCACTTCGAAATTCGAAACTGGCATGGCCACGGCATTTCTCTTTCCCGGACAGGGCTCGCAGTCGGTGGGCATGGGCTACGAGCTCTACGAGCAGTACGAGGAGGCGCGGGCGCGGTTTGAGGTCGCCAACGAGATGCTCGGCGACGTCGACCTGCTTACGCTCATGTTCGGGCTCGAATCGAGCATCACCGATCCGGAGGAGATGCTGAAGCAGACGGAGATCACGCAGCCGGCCCTCTACACGCACAGCCTGGCGATCATGGCGGTGCTCGACGCTGAGGGGGTTCAGCCCGACATGGCGGCGGGGCACAGCCTGGGCGAGTACAGTGCGCTGGCAGCGGTGGGCGCCCTGTCGTTCGAGGACGGGCTGCGCGTGGTACGCCGGCGCGGCGAGCTGATGAGCGAGGCGGGGGACCGGCGGCCCGGGACCATGGCGGCCGTGCTGGGGGCCGACATCGCCCACATCGAGTCGGTCTGCGAGGAGATTTCTACGGAGGGCGAGGGGGTGGTGCAGCTCGCCAACTACAACGCGCCGGGGCAGATTGTCATTTCGGGCGACGTGGACGCCGTGGAGCGGGCCACCGGCGCCATCGACGGGCGCGCCATGCCGCTGCCCGTGAGCGGCGCGTTCCACTCGCCCCTCATGGAATACGCCCGCGAGGGGCTCGCCGAGGTGCTCAACACGGTGACCCTCCAGAGGCCCCGCTGTCCGGTGTACCCGAACGTGACGGCCGAGCCGACCACCGATCCCGACGAGATTCGGCAGCGGCTCACCGAGCAGCTTCGTTCTCCGGTCCGGTGGGCGCCCACGCTCCGCCGCATGCACGAGGACGGCGCCACCCGCTTCGTAGAAGTGGGGACGGGGCAGGTACTGCAGGGCCTCGTGAGGCGCACCCTGGGAGACGACGTGGAGGCCGTAGGGGCCGGGACGCCCGACGAGATTGAGAAGCTGTTGTAATTCATGCCTCGGGGCACCCCGGAGAGTACTTCTTCTCCGGACGGCACCGACGGTAGTCGAGTGCAGGCTCGTCGGGATCAGGGCGCTGCGAGCGGCAGCGATGGCCTGCAAATCGCCCCCGGTCTCGGGCGGCACCGACAGCTGTCGCGTGCAGCTCTCGCCCATGGACCGATTTTCGACTCATCGGTGCTCGCACCGAAAGGGTTCGCGCACACGCTCTCGCGAACCGATTCAAAATCAAAACAGCTTCTGAGGCTGTGATCGACGCGTAGGAGAGTTCAGCGATGGGGAGCGAAGGGAACCGCGCACTGTCCGGGCGATTCCTATCCTTCACACGTTGCATATCTTTACCGTTCGCGCCCACGCCCGTGTCCTGAGTTCGTCCCCATGCGTTTGTCTCTCGTTCCCCCTTCCTCATCCCTGCGGCGCCTCCTCGGTGGACTTTTTGTCCTCGTGATGCCGGTTCTCGTCGTGGGATGCGGTGGAGGGAGCATCTATTCCGTCAACGAAGGCCAGATTGCCCAACGGTTCCTGCCCACGGAGCAAACCGTCGAGTACCATCCCGACTCCCTGGGGGCTCTCACGATCACAGAGGAGGAGGGAAAGCTTCAGTATCAACTCGACCAAGATTACCAGTCGCTCGTCGAACGGTGGTCGAGCCGCTTCCAGAACGTGGGCGCCGGTCGCAGCGTCCAGTCTCGAACCTACGCCACCCTCCGGAGCCTCGAGCTCTCCCTCGCGTCGCTCCAGCCGGAGATGGGCATTCTGTCGCTCCGAAAGGAGAAGGCCCGAGACCTCATCGAAAAGCGACGCAGAGGGTATTTCGATACGATCCAGATTAACGTCTACTGGTTTATAGAGCGGAGAGGCGAGAGTGGAATTGTCTCAGGCCCCAGCGCTCGCACAAAGCTCATCGTTCAGGACAGCGCGTATCGTCCAGTTCGAACGGACCACGGTCCTCTCCGGGAGGCCTACGTCAGTGGTGGAAACACCGTCTTGTACCGCCGAAACACACTCCACTTTCCGCGCACCGTGGACGGGACCGACATTCTGGAGAATGCGTCGGGCGTGCAGCTCGAGGTCCGCCGGACGGGGGCCGGGTCGGAGGAACAGTTTGCGTGGGGGTGGGAAGTGGATCAATCGGCGTAGCGAATGGCGGGCGGCCTGGGGCCCACGAGCCTCTTGCCTTTCTGAGCGGCATTCCCAATCTTCCGGGGCGAGGAGACAGAGGGGCGTCCCTGAGCCGCACTCGTTCCAACGTTTTTTGTGTGCCACCATGCAGGCCGACTTTCGCGGATCCACCGTTCTCGTTACCGGCGGCACGCGCGGGATTGGCCGCGCCCTCGTCAACGCCTTTGCCGATGCAGGGGCAAACGTAGCCTTTACGTTTCGCTCCTCGACCGACGCCGCCGCGTCCCTCGTCGACCGGCTCGAAGGGCAGGGCACCGAGGCGCTGTCGCTTCAGGGCGACGTGGCCGACCCCGACACGGCGGAGGAACACGTCGATGCCGTGCTCGACCGCTTCGGCGCGCTCGACGTGCTCGTCAACAACGCCGGCATCACGCGGGACGGGCTCCTGCTCCGCATGACGGAGGACAACTGGGACGACGTGATCGACACGAACCTGAAGGGCGTGTTCAACTTCTGCAAGGCGGCGTACATGCCCATGATGCGCCGACAGAGCGGCTCCATCATCAACATTTCCTCCGTTGTGGGCACCACCGGCAACGCCGGCCAAACGAACTACGCCGCCTCCAAGGCCGGCATCGTCGGCTTCTCGAAGAGCCTCGCCAAGGAGCTGGGCAGCCGCAACATCACGGTGAACGTCGTGGCGCCGGGTTACGTGCGGACCGAGATGACCGACGAACTGGACGCGGAGACCCGCGAGGCCATCCTCGACGCCGTGACGCTCGATCGCCTCGCCAAGCCCGACGAGATTGCCGACGCCGTGCTGTTTCTGGCCTCTCCGGCGGCCGCCTACATCACGGGCCACGTCCTGCACGTCAACGGCGGGCTTTCGATGTAGCGCCGCCCGCCCGCTTTTCGTCGTTGATTAAGGAATCGCAGGATCGATTGGGGGGACTCCTCGTTGGAACGATCCTGTCTTTGGTTTCGAACCCGGTCCCGGAGCAGCTTCCCTTCTCGCTCCCGAAAGGGCCGAGACGCGACGCCGGAGCGCTCTCCGCACCGTTCTGACTATTCCTGGAATCGAGCCCCTTGCCGCATGGCCCCCGACACTTCGAAGAGCACATACACAAACGTCATCGATCTGACCTCCGAGGCGCAGAAGGAGCGCCGCCGCGACGAGGTCGGCGAAGAACTCCGCGAGCCGGACCCGCCCCTCGACGAGGTCTACGTCGACGAATTGTCCGGCGACATGCGCGACCTGATCGTGCAGTCCCAGACCGGATCGGGCAAGACCGGGGCCTTTCTGCTGCCGCTCTTCGACCTTGTGAACCCGGACAAGAAGGAGCAGCAGGTCCTCATCCTCACGCCCACGCGGGAACTTGCGCGCCAGATCCACGAGGAGTTTGAGAAGATGAAGATTGCGACCCCGCACACGAATCGGATGGAAGCTGTCCTCATCTACGGGGGCGTCGGCTACCAGCCCCAGATTGAGGGGCTAAACAAGGGCGCGCAAGTGGTCATCGGCACGCCCGGTCGCATCCTCGACCACCTCAAGAAGAACAACTTTGACGCGAGCACCCTCCGGATGCTGGTGCTCGACGAGGCCGACGAGATGCTCTCAATGGGCTTCTACCCGGACATGAAGGACATCGTCGGCTATGTGCCAGAGGATCGCGTCTCGTACATGTACAGCGCCACGATGCCGCCGAAGGTACGGACCGTGGCCCGCGAGTTTCTCGACGACCCGGGCTTCCTCTCGCTCAGCAGCGACAAGGTGAGCGTGGAGGAGAACGAGTACCGCTACTACCTGGTCAACCCGATGGACAAGGATCGAGTGCTGGCGCAGCTCCTGGAGCTGGAGGAGCCGGAGTCGGCCCTCATCTTCGCCAACACGAAGCGGGAGGTCAGCTACCTCAACAAGTTCCTCTCCAACAAGGGCTACGACGCCGACGAAATGTCCGGCGACCTTTCGCAGCGCGATCGGGAGAAGGCGCTCGACCGGCTTCGGGAGGGCGAGCTCCGCCTGCTCGTGGCGACACGAGGACGAGTTCGAGCTCAAGCGGATGGCCAACACGTACGACATCGACCTGGAGCGGGCCGAGTTGCCGGAGGATCCCCACCGCACCGCCCGGGAGTTGCTGGAGGAGCGCTACGCCGAGACCGACACGTCGCCCAACGGCATCGAGCAGAGCATCGACGACTTCGTGCCCCTCGTGCAGGAGCTTTCCAAAGAGCGTCCGGAGCTGCTTGCATCCGTCGTACAGGAACTCTACGCCCGGGCGGCGCAGGAGGACGAGGAGGAAGAGGCTGCGTAGTGCGTGAAGCGTAAAAACGTGATGCGTGACATCGTCAGATCCAGCGCATTCCGCATCTCGTCTCACACATCACTTCTCAGAACCTGTTTTGATTCTGAATCGGTCAGCGAGAGCATGTGCGCGAACCCTTTCGGTGCGAGCACTGCCGCTTGGAGCACCGAGGCATGAATTAAAACAGGTTCTCACGTTTCACGTCTCACGAATCGAGAACACGCTCCGTCTGCCGGTACGCAATGAGCCCGCTCGCGGCGAAGATGACGGCGTAGATGCCGAGCGGCGTCTGAGTCTGTGCGACGGCCTGGTAGGCGAGGGCCGAAAGCCCGGCCGCCACACCACCGGCCACGAGGAAGATGAGGACGTCAAGGATCCACCGGCCGAGCGCCTGGCCGGGCGAGAGCGAGGAATCGGACATGGGTCCGCGTGTTGATCGGAGAAGTTGATCGGAGAAGACGGTGGGCTGTGAACCTACCAGGACGGGGGGATAAGGGCAAACCGCGTCGTGCGTGGGGGGCATGGGAGATGGGAGCGTGGGAGAGAGAAGCGCCGTCACGAATCGGGTTTTCGTTTCTCGCCGGGCGCGTTACAAGATCGTCGTCTTGAGTTTAAGCATATCTGGGGTGCGATTTTGTTATACTGTGATTAGATGTGTGAGTAAAAATTGCGCCCTCGCCGCCAAGGGTGCTTTTTCTATGTCGGGGCGCTCTGTCCCCTTTCTTCCGGACCTGACGGGTTCCCTGACAGTCGGCGTCCAAGGATCCCGAAGGTCCCCTCCCCGAGAAACGCCATCGCGTCTGTTCGCGTCGTTTCGTGACTGTTGCGCCGCCGGGGCGATTCCGACGCGACCGACGCCCGTCGCCACTGCGCATCCGGCGACCACCGTCCGCTCCCGAACGCGCACACGAGGACGAGCAGAAACAGCACCAGCGCCGAAAACTCCAGCGACTGGTTGGCCGACAGGAGCCCCTCGTGCCGGTGCACCGGAAACACGGCCCGGATGAGGATGGGGAGCTGGGCAAGGGCGGCGAGACGCGTCGAGCACGAGGTCGCGGTGGGCTTCGAGGTTGGGAACGATCCTGCTCTGCAGCGCCGTTCCGGAACCCCGACTCGGGGCTATCGGTCCGTCCCTGTGGCCGCCCGCCGATTGAGTCTCGACCACGGAGCGGCCGCCTCGCGTCTCTGTTTGTTTCCCTGTAGTGTCGATGAGCGACGCGCCCCCTTCTCTGCATGCGCTCCGTGTCGAGTGGCGCGACCGTCTGCGCGCAGCTCGCGACCGGGCTGCCGAGCAGGTCGAGAACCTGGGCATTGCGGACCTGCGCGCCCTCCGCGCGACGATCGAGGAAGAGATGGACCGGCTGGACGATCGGCTGCCCGACCCCGGCCCCGTCCAGACGAAAGGCCCGATGACGACGGAGGAACAGGCCCAGCACGTGGAGGACGCCCTCCAGTACAACGCCCTCCAGGTGCGCACGCAGATCGTGAATCATGAACTGCGCCGTCGTACGCTTGGCCCCGTCGCAGTGGAGCAAAAGATTGAGGTGCCCCCCACCACGAGGCACTACGCCACCCTCGCCTGGGCGGTGATGGGGGAGGCGGACGTGGACACCCCCGAAGAGGTCTACCGCGAGGTGGCCCAGCGCGCGGACGAGGACGTGCACCTTACGACCGTCGAGAAGTGGCTGCGGGAGAAGAATCCACATCATCCCGAGGAAACGGACGGCCGATGGACCGAGCTCCGCCGGGCCGTGCTCCTGGCCTCGGCGTAGGCACTCCCAGGACGGTGGACCGCCGTCCGCGGTCGTTGCAGTACGAGGCAACTGTTCTTGGGTCGACTCACAGAAATGACGTGCGCCCCAATGGTTTACGCAGAATCCGTTTTGGGATGATGACGTCTTGATAGAAGGCAAATTGATGAGGAGTCCCACGGCATGTTCACGAGCGAGACCCATTACTGCGACTCCTCGGCGTCGGTCGCCCCCTCCTCCACGTAGCCCAGCAGGTCAACGACCTTCCCCAGCCCGGCCAGGAGCCCCGCAGCGGCAAGCACGACCACACCGAGCGACGTCCGCACGTCGTCGCCTGGGCTGGCGACCATGAGCAGCACGAGGCCCCCGATGCCGGCCAGCAGGGCGAGACGATAGGCGACGTTTTGCATCGGAACGAGGGGAGTGACGAGAGGACTGGAAGTGATGGTCAAAATACCCAGAGTCCCCCTTAAAGGCAAGGCCCCCCGCAGAGCGTGCTGCTCAACGAGGCTCAGTGACAGTGCTGTAATTGAACCAGCGCCCCCCTGTCTGGTTGGAGACGATGCGGATGCAGCACCGGAGGGCCGAAATACGACCTCCGCGCCGTCCCGGAGAGCATCTCCACGCATCCGAATCGCAATTTCGACTCGTTTGCATGGCCTCTTCTGATTAATCTCTACCGTTATGAACGTTGGAGTTTTTCGGCGCATCCTCCGGGTTCCTTTTCTCTTCCTCGTTGCGGGCGGCCTCATGCTCGGAAGTTGCGATTCCGGTGGGCTTTCTCCCGACCGGAGTCTGAGAAATGGAGTTGCGCTCTCCGGATCTGAAAATCCCGATGTTGCGGCAGTAGCTACTCATCGGGATGGGGAATGGCTTGCGGCATACAGTCGGGATAGTCTCGATCACGTCAGTGAAGTTGTCTACGGTACACGGGAGGGGGATCGGGTCACCATTAAGCTTGACAGCGAAGGGCGTCCGTCCATGGCCGTAACAGGTCCGTCCGTGGTAATTTTTGGGAATTACAATGGCACTCGTGCAGATGTCGGTCTCGTCAACACGGAGAGCGACACAGTCGAAACGTCCGACCAGGTGGACCTTGGGGTCAACTTCGGGTCGCTCGACCAACCAGGATCGGATTCTTCGAAATCAGATTCTACGGAGATTTCTCCGGCACAGGCCGTGGAAGTTGCCGGATACGGGGCAACCGCGTTCGTTTGCGCACTGGCGGAGATGCCGGTTCCCGACTCCTCCGTTGCGGGAACGGCCTGCCAATCTTCCGTCCTTCTCCAGGCCGCCACCGGCGCGGCAGAGCAGGACGACTGGAAAAAGTCCGCAGAGTTGATCGGGTGGGGAGGCGGCACGGCTGAATGTGCCGACAGCTATGGGGCCTCGTGTGTTGAAGCCCTTGCCGAGGTGTCCGGAACTGTGCTTGAAAAGAGTCAGGCACAGATCGATGAAAACGAACAGAGCGTAGCCCAGGCGTATGCCGTTATCCGCTTCGGGGGGACGTGGGCGTACCGCGACCGCGACCAGTCGTGGTTTATCATAAAAGAAAACTTGTCATACGATATATTTTATTACGACCTTGGCAATTGCTATTACGTAAATAATTTGGAATTATTGGGTTTCAAGGGCGATGTTTTTCGTTACAAAGTAAAAGGAAGCGGAAATACATTTTGGTTAGAGTTTAGCCGTGTTAGACCCGATGTTTTGGCTGTAACTCGTCTAAGAAATGGTGAGGAGGAGGAATTCGAATGGGACCGCGCTCCGTCCCAAGAGCTTCAGGCGTTCTTCGATAATGAGTGCAGCTCTTCGAGCACTGCTCGTACCAATACGGTTGTAGGTCAGTAGGGGGACGGGACGGAAGCCGAGTGACAGGTGCAAGATGGCTCCCGGTTACGTCCCTATTTTTGCAAAAGCCCGGGCCCGACCGAAGATGAGAAAGGACCCGCGCTGCGTTCGGTTTGGATCTGCTCACTACAGTAGAGCCAAACCCACCACACCTGCGCGATGACCCTTTTCATCGATCTATGCGACGAGGAATTCGAAAAGATCCTGCTCGGAGATCGAGGCATGGATTTGCTCATGGAGAAGGTGCTCAACCAGATTCTTGAGGCGGAGATGACCGAGCATTTGGGGGCCGATCTGCAGGAGCGAAGCGAGGAGCGGACCGGCTACCGGAACGGCTCCTACGAGCGAAAGCTGACGACTCGGGTTGGCACAATCGGACTCGAGGTGCCGCGAGACCGGGAAGGGACCGTTCAGACGGCCCTGTTTCGGCGCTACCAACAGACAGAGCGCTTCGTTGCCGAGCCACAGGAGGGGGA
>PXSZ01000084.1 GCA_003023105.1 Bacteroidetes bacterium QH_10_64_37 | reverse complement strand
TGCTTTACGGACAGGGGGTGCGGAGCGGTGCGCCCCTCACCCGGCTCGCCTTTGAGCGGGGGCTTTCGCCGCTCGGCGACTGGGGGGGATACATCGTCATCCTGAGCGTGCTCCTGTTCGCCATCTCGACCTCCATCTCGTGGAGCTACTATGGAGACCGCTGTGCCTACTACCTGTTTGGCGAACGGGCCATCTTCCCGTACAAGGTCGTTTTCGTGATCATGAACTTCACGGGGGCCGTGACGGCACTCACGACCATCTGGACTATCGGGGACATTGCGCTCGGGATCGTCATTGTGCCGAACCTGATCGCGGTGCTCATGCTCACGGACAAGATCAAGGCGATCACCGACGACTACGTGGAGCGGAAGCCGTGGCTGGCGATGCATCGGGACGAAGAGCGGTGATCGGAGACGCGGGGGACCTGCGGTGGCTCGCCGTCGCTCTGTCTTTGTCTTGCACAATCCACCGACCCGATGGAAAAACTAACCGTCGTCGATCACCCGCTGCTGAAGCGCGACCTGACGATCCTGCGCCGCGACGCGACGCCGCACGGCCAGTTTCGGAAGACGGTGTCCGACGCTGCGGCGATTTTGGCCTACGAGGCAATGCGCGGCATCGATCTGAGGGAGACCACGATCGAGACGCCGATGGAGCCCACGACGGGCTTCGAGATTGCCGAGGACGTGATGGTGGTCCCCATCATGCGGGCGGGGCTGGGGATGGTGGATGGGTTCGTGCGGTACCTTCCGGAGGCGCGAGTGGGCCATCTCGGCATGCAGCGCGATGAGGAGACGTACCGTCCGGTCGACTACTACAGCAACATTCCGGAAGGCATCGAGAGCGCGCACGTCTTCGTGGTGGATCCGATGCTGGCGACGGGGGGCAGCGCATCCTTCGCCATCAACCACCTGAAAGAGCATGGCGGCGAGCACTTTACCTTTGCCTGCCTGGTGGCGGCGCCGGAGGGGGTGGCCAAGCTGCAGGAGGAGCACCCGGCCGTGCCGATCGTGACGGCGGTGCTCGACCGCGAGCTTGACGAAGATGCCTTCATTCGACCGGGGCTGGGGGACGCGGGGGATCGGATTTTTGGAACGAGACAGTGACTGAGGACCCCTAATTAATGAGTCATTTCGCTTCGTTTCCACGGACACTCATTCTCCTCGCGGGTCTACTTTGCCTTGGAACTGCGGCAGTCGCGCAGGACGAGGTGGGGATCGAAGTACCAGATCCCGTGCTGAACGGCATTGAGTTTTCGGTCACTCTGCCGGGTGACTCGTCATTGGCGGTGACCGGTACACCGGCCGTTCGGGTCGGGGGGCGGACCGTGCCGCTTGAATACGATGCAGATGCGGAAGAGTGGACGAGCGAGGAGGTGACCACTGCCTCCAGCGGGACCGTCTCCGTAGAAGTCGTGAGAAACGGGGAGGTGCTCCGGTCCACGAGCACGCGATCCATTCCCGGCTGGCTCTCCATCCTGCCGCCGCTGCTGGCCATCGGAATGGCGCTCGTTTATCGGCGCGTGGTGCCTGCTCTGTTTTTCGGCGTGTGGGTGGGCGCGGTCATCGCGATCAGTTTCACGCCCTGGGGACTGTTCAAAGGACTGCTCGACACCCTGCAGGTCTATGTCCTTGGGGCCGTGGCGAACGACGATCAGGCCGCCATCATTCTCTTCTCGCTCATGATTGGGGGCATGGTGGGCATTATCTCGAAGAACGGCGGCACCCGGGGCATCGTCGATCGCCTGACCGGCTGGGCGAGTGACTCGAAGCGCGGGCAGGTGGTGACCGGCATCCTTGGCATCAGCATCTTCTTTGACGACTACGCCAACACGCTCATCGTAGGCAATACGATGCGTCCGGTGACCGATCGCCTGCGCATCTCGCGCGAGAAGCTGGCCTACATCGTGGACTCGACTGCGGCGCCGATTTCGGCCCTCGCCTTCGTCACCACGTGGATCGGGTACGAGGTGGGCCTGATTGGGAGCGCCATCGAGGGGATGGAGGGCTTTAACGAGGGGGCCTATTCAGTCTTTCTGAGCTCGCTGCCCTACAACTTTTACCCCCTGCTGGCTCTCTTTTTTGTCTTTCTCATCGCCCGGTCCCAGCTCGACTTCGGGCCGATGTACGAGGCGGAGAAACGAGCCCGCGAAACGGGCAAGGTGCTCGGGGACGACGCGAACGTCGACGAAGCGGCGGCCGAGGAGGAGGACGAGCTCAAGCCCCCTGAGGGCACGCCCCGCCGTGCGTTCAATGCAGTGATCCCCATCGTTGTGCTCGTGGTGGGGGTGCTCGGAGGGCTGTACGCCACGGGCCTTGCAGCGGCCGGACCGGAGGCCTCGCTGCAGGGCATCATTGGGGAAGCCAACTCCTACAAGGCGCTCATGTGGGGATCGCTGTTGGGAGTTCTGGTTGCGGCGGGGCTGTCGCTCGGGCAGGGCATTCTGGATCTGGAACAGACGGTGGAGGCTTGGTACGAAGGCCTCAAGTCGATGCTCTTTGCAATGATCATCCTCGTCCTCGCGTGGGCGCTTTCCAACATTACCGAGGTGCTGCACACGGCCGATTATCTCGTCTCTATTCTCGGGGAAGCGCTGCCCCCTGCAGTTGTGCCCGCCATCATTTTCGTTCTCGCTGCCGCCACGGCCTTTGCCACGGGGTCGAGCTGGGGGACGATGGGCATTCTCTTGCCCCTGGTGATTCCGCTGGTGTGGGCGGTGCTCGTCCAAAACGGGATGGACGATCCCGCGCATTTCCACATCCTCTACTCGGCGGTCTCCTGCGTGCTTGCCGGGGCCGTGTGGGGCGACCACTGCTCCCCGATTTCCGACACCACCATCCTCTCGTCGATGGCCAGCGGGTGTGACCACATCGAGCACGTGCGCACGCAGTTGCCGTATGCGCTCAGTGTGGGCACGGTGGCCATTCTGTTTGGCACGCTGCCCGCGGGCTTTGGGATGCCGTGGTGGATTGGGCTGATCGTGGGCGGGCTCCTGCTGTACGGGCTGCTGCGGATGGTGGGCAGGCCCACCCCAATGGCCGTGCCCCCGTTCGAGGAGGAGGGGGAGCCCGCTCGGGTGTAGCGGCTTGAGCTGCGCGATGAGGCCCCCTGGGGAGGATGCTTCTCACCTTCAACTCGCATCAATCGCTCTGTACGACCATGTTTCTCGACGCTGACGACCGTCCCTGGGGGCGCTGGGAAGAGTACCTGAACGAGCCCGGCTATCGGGTGAAACGGATCATCGTGCATCCCGGACAGCGCCTGTCTCTGCAAAAGCACGAGCACCGCAAGGAGCATTGGGTCGTCGTGCGGGGCTCGGGCGTCTTCACACGCAACGATGAGGCGATCGACGTGTCCGAAGGGGACACCTGCTTCATCGACGTGGGGGACGTGCACCGCATCGAAAACGACGGCGACGAGCCGCTCGTCTTCATCGAGACGCAGATGGGACTCTGTGTGGAGGACGACGTTATTCGGTTGGAGGACGATTATGGGCGGGAGTAAGGACGTGGAAGGTTGAGGGTCGAGGAGCAAGGGGGTGAGGGGCGTCGCGGAGAGTTTGCGGGATTTCTGTTTTTTGGCGGGTGCGGCCTGGCACTTTTCGTCGGGGCTCTTGTTGCATTTCTGTTCGCGTTGGCTTGTCGAAATCTCTCTCGCCTATGATTCTGCCCATTTACGTCTACGGCCACGACGCCCTGCGCCAGGAGACCGATCCGGTGGAGGACAACACCGAGGATCTGCAGTCCCTCATCGACGACATGATCGAGACGATGCACAACGCGGCGGGGATCGGGCTGGCGGCGCCGCAGGTGGGCCGCAACGAGCGTCTCTTCGTGGTCGACCTCACCCCGATGGCCGACGAGATGGCGGAGGCGGGCGAGCCCTTTCCACACCAGCCGATGGTCTTCATCAATCCTGAAATCGTCGAGGAGACCGACGAGACCGTCGAGCTCGAAGAGGGGTGCCTCTCCATTCCGGAGGTCCGGGAGACAGTGACCCGGCCCGAGCGGGTGCGACTGCGCTACCGAGATCGCCGCTTTGAGGAGCAGGAGATCGAGGCCGGACACATGCTGGCCCGGGTCCTGCAACACGAGCGCGATCCCCTCGACGGCATTCTCTTTACCGACTACCTCAGCAGCTTCCGGAAG
>PXSZ01000083.1 GCA_003023105.1 Bacteroidetes bacterium QH_10_64_37 | reverse complement strand
GGTGGCCCCTCCAGGCCGACCCCACCGTACAGTACGCGCTGGTTGACGCGGGAAAACAGCGCGTGACGCGAGTGCTCTACAAGCACCTCGAAATCGATCCCCCCTACAACCCCTACCAGATTCAGGGCCTTCCACCGGGACCGATCACCAATCCCTCGCCGTCGAGTCTCCGCGCCGCTACCGGTCCCGAGCGACACGAGTATCTATACTTTGCAGCCGACGGCACGGGCGGACACACCTTCAGCCGTACGCTTCAGGAGCACAACCGTGCCGCGCAGAAGTACCAGCACATGCTCGATCAGCGGCAGAATGATCCGAGCGAGTAATTTTCCCTGAACAGCAGGCTACGGCTGGTACGTGAGGCCGATGAGGAAGCGGCTGCGGCGGAGGGCTTCCCGCACCGTGGGGGGATCACCACGGGTGAAAGGGCCATCAGCCTCGTATAAAAGGTAGCGATCGTCGAACCGCTCCTGCAGCCAGTTGAGGTGGAGCGTTGAGTTCTCACTGATCGAAACGCTGGCCCCGGCTGACAGGAAGAACTGATCGCCGCCCACGGTATTGCCGTCAATGTCCTGAAAGGACCGATCCGTGGGACTCGGCTGGTAGGCCGCGCCGGCGCGGAGGGCAAAGGCATCGCTCGAAAATTCGAGCCCGACGCGCGTATTGACCGTCGCGTCCAGGTTCTCAAGGTCGCGGTTGAGGGTCGTGAAGCTGGCGTCGTCTGCGCTGATCTCCGCCTGGGTCCAGTCGATGAGGGTGGCACCGCCCGCCAGGGTAAGCCCGGCCATCGAGAGCTGCAGTCCGCTCCCCACGCGCCAGGGCGTGCGAATGTCGTACGTGAACTCGTTGCCGGTGAGGTTGCCACTCGAAAAGCCTTCAACACCACCCTGAGGGCACGGAGTGTTGAGGGAAAAGTCACAGTCAAACTGCGTCTGCATCTCCGTGCCATAGACCTCGTTGACGGTCAGCCACGTCGGCGACTCCGCGTGAACGCCCACCCGGAGCGCGTCGGTGGCTTTCGCCGAGAGCCCGACCCGAAAATTGACGCCGGAGAGATCGGTGTCGATCCGCTCGTCCAGCTGCATCTCGTCAAAGCCCTCCAAAGACGTTCCCTCCAGGAGGTAGGGATCGTATGGCGGCTGGGGATTCTGGGGATCCTCAGGGGGGAGAAGGCCGCTCGCCTCCGTTTCGCGGTAAAACCGCTCGAAGGTGTACGAGCCGAACGCGGCGTTCAGGCCGCCCCCTAGCATCACGTTCGGGGCAATCGCCGTGGCCATGCCGAAGCTGAGCTCGTTCATCTGGCCCGACTCCGTAAGATTCTCCTGCTGATCGAGCGTCATTTCGCCGGCTGCAGCCTCCGAGTTCGGATTGGCGCCCTGAAAAAACGGGTAGTTTCCATTGTTGTACACAGAGCGCGAGAAGTCGATGACGCCCGCCTCGTAGGCAATGCGGGAGCGACGGCTGTCAAAGATCAGATCCTTCCCGGCCACCTCGTACCCGTTACTCGCGGGGAGAAACGTCCCGGTAATCGAGTTCGTCTCGTTGACGCCGGCGACATCGAACCCCCGATCATACGTGTTCGACTGGTGGAACGAGATCCCAAGAACGAGAGAGCCCCGGGTTGTGGGAAACGAGTACGCGCCCCCGAGGGAGCCGAAGCGGTAGTCGCTCACCGTCCGCTCCGATGACGCGGTGGCGTCGGGCGTAGTGAACCGCGTGTCGGACTGGGTGCGATTGATGGCAAAGTCGCCGCCAATTGCAGAAGAGGACATCCACCCGAGCCCTGCGGGGTTGCCGAAAAGGGCCTCCGAAGCGGCGATCCCGGCCGACAGCCCGGCCCCGGCTCGCCCCGCCACAGGGCCGCCGCTTGCGGGAAGATGCTCGGAGTAGCGGATCACGTCGGTCAGCGTCTGTCCCTGAGCCGGGGTGGTCAACCCGGCCCACAGGAGACCGCCGAGCATCAGAAATGCAATCGTGGAGAACAGGAACGAACGGGTCATGGAGGGGTGGGAGGGACGATGAAACAGGTCGGCGATCCATACGAAAGGCCCGTGCTCGTCCCACGGGCCGTTCGGGCGCTGCGCCGTACGGAAGATCTACGCGTTCCTACTTGTTGCCGCCGCGATCGCGACTTCGTGACCGCCCGTCGTCATCGGACCCGGACGACGAGCTGCGGCTCGACCGGGCGCTGCGGTCGGACGACGACGAGCGAGACGGGGTAGCCTGCTGCCGCTCCGATCGCGTCGACCGCGAGCGAGTCGTGCGTTCGTTGTCGGAGAAGCGGTTCGAGCGATCGGGACGCTGCGTGTCGAACTGATCCGAACGGCGCTCCCGCCGCTGCTGCTTGAGACGAGCCTTCGTGTCGTCGTAATCCGGCACCCGGATCCGGTCCGGGAGGGCCTCCCGCGCCGATTGAGATAGGTCCCGGGAGGCGCGCCGTCCGATGCGGCCGCTGTTGGTGGAAGAAGAGGGGCTGCGGGCGTCGACGCGGAGCCGACGGCCGTTGTCGTCGTCGGAATCTCCTCGGCTACGACTCCGGCCCTGGCGGTTGGATCCGGACGAGCCCTCCTGGGTGCGGCTGCCGGACCGGCTCCGTGTCGAGCGGTCCCGGGTTTCGGTGCGCCCGGATCGCGTGCGGGTGTCACGCTCCGGTCGTCGTTGTCGGGTCCGCGTCGTGCGGTCTCGGTCGTTGTCCCGAGACGAGCGGCCCACTCGGGTCGACGAGCGGGAGCGGGACCTGGCAGAGCGGTCCGACCGTCCGACCCGGGTAGATCGCGCATCGTCCCGCGAGCGGCCAATGCGTCCGGTACGGGCACGAGCGCCCGACTCGTCCGACGAGCGGGTCACGCTGCGGTCGGCCGTGCGCTGATCCCCACGAGTCGAGCCCCGCCCAATCGTGGAGCCGCGCGGGCCGTAGTTGCGGTTCGGACGGTAGTCCGAATTGCCATCGTCGTAATAGTAGTGGTTCCCAAAGTAGTAATTCCCGTAGGGAGTCCGATAGGGCCGGTAGAATCCCGGTCCGTACCCGTACCAGGAGGAGTACCAGGGCCGGTACCGCCACGAGCGAAAATACGGGTCGCCGAAGTGGAAGGAGAATGAGAAGCGCGGCCCGTACCACGGATCGTAGTTCCAGTAGTCGTGGAAGAACGGGTCGTAGTGCCGCCTGCTGTAATTCCACCCGCGGTCGTAGAAGTGGTAGTCGTATTGGTAGGTTGCCGTCTTGCGACGGGTCTTCTTACGACGGGTGTCCCGACGGTATTCACGCCGGTACTCGTCGGCATAGGTCGTCTTCCGGTCCACTTGGCGGTCCTGATCCACCCGGCGGTCCATCGGCGCGTCGGCCACCTGGAGCTGCGTGTAGCAGCCCGTGAGGCCGAGCATCAGAATGCCGAGGAGAAGCAGTCCGGCGTGGCGCAGCGGGGAACGGAGAAGTCGTTGGACGTACGTCATAGCGGGCACCTCTGACCGAGGTTATTGGGGCATCGGGATCTGATAATACGCCACAGCATGTCCGAAAGTTCTGAAATTGAATCGTGCGGTTGGCTCGTTGGGAAGCGAGCACATTTCGGTCAAGCACTTTGCCCTACATAGCCGCCGTTCTCTCCCTGAAAGTAACAGAGCGTTCACGTAAAAAAAGAGGTCGTTTCTCGGCGCACGGCGTGCACGACGGCAGGGGGCTCGCGGTGGGGTTGGGCAGTCTTTTCAAGATGCGAACGCCATGAACACCGGTCTTGCCCGTTGATATCTGCGGAACGGGGATCCTATATTGATCGTGCCGCATCAACGCCGGGGCACTGAGGAGCCTCGGTCAGATCGGTTTCTCAGTCGCCACCTCATCCATTCGCTTTCAATCGGTTTCCCCATTCCCCGACGACATGGCAGAAGCAGTCACGCCCCGCGACGAAGATTACTCGCAGTGGTACCAGGACGTTGTGCGCAACGGCCAGTTGGCCGAAAACTCGCCCGCCCGCGGGTGCATGATCATTAAGCCCAACGGCATGGCGCTGTGGGAGAACATGCGCGACCAACTGGACCAGATGTTCAAGGACACGGGCCACGAGAACTACTACTTTCCGCTGTTCATCCCGGAGCGCTACATGGAGCGGGAGGCCGAGCACGTGGAGGGCTTCGCGAAGGAGTGCGCCGTGGTTACACATTCGCGCCTCACGCAG
>PXSZ01000082.1 GCA_003023105.1 Bacteroidetes bacterium QH_10_64_37 | reverse complement strand
CGGCGACCGCCCGTGCCCACAACGTCCGGCTCATCGCTCCCGCGCCCGACTCGCTCGTGCCCTATGAGGAATACCTCGGCAGCAATCTAGAGACGATGTCCGTGGAGACGGGCCGGCGCACGATACAGCACCGCTCGCCGACGTCCCTGCAGGCCCCCAACTGGACGCCCGACGGCCAGGCCCTCATCTACAACAGCGGCGGGCTCCTGTACCGCTTCGACCTCGCCACGAAGACGCCGGACGAGATCGACACGGGGTTCGCGGACGACAACAATAACGACCACGTCCTCTCCCCCGACGGCACGCGGCTCGGCATCAGCCACCACGCCGGGGCGCACAACGGCAACTCGATCATCTACACCGTCCCCATCGAGGGCGGCACGCCGACGCGGGTCACGCCGAACGGGCCCTCCTACCTCCACGGCTGGTCGCCCGACGGCCAGCACCTCGTGTACACCGGCGCGCGGGATGGCGCGTACGACATCTACAAGATTCCGGTGGAGGGCGGCGACGAGACGCGCCTCACGACGGCCGAAGGGCTGGACGACGGCTCTGAGTACACGCCGGACGGCGAATACATCTACTTCAACTCCGTGCGCAGCGGGTCGATGGAAATCTGGCGGATGCGCCCCAACGGCAGCAAGCCGGAGCAGCTTACCGACGACCGCTTCAACAACTGGTTTCCGCACATCTCCCCCGACGGCGAGACGGTCGTCTTCCTGTCGTACCCGCCGGATGTGCCGCCGGGCGACCACCCCTTCTACAGGCACGTATACCTCCGCAAGATGCCCATCGACGGCGGCACGCCCGAGGTGATCGCCTACGTGTACGGCGGGCAGGGCACGATCAACGTCCCCTCCTGGTCCCCGGACGGGGGTCGAATCGCGTTTGTCAGCAACACCGGCACGAACTGAGGGGAAGGATGTCCCTTCACCCTACCCGTTTCCTTACCGACCACGTCCCTGCGAAACTGAAGTCCTGCTCCCCTTACCTCTTCCCCCTTACCCCACCACCCGCAGGTTCGCGTATTTGAGCTTGAGCTTCTTGTTGCCCACGTCGCCCCCAAAGAAGACGACGGCGGTGGCCTTTTCGCCCTCCCCTTCCACGCTCTGCACCTTGCCCTGGCCAAACTTGGCGTGCTCCACCTGGGCCCCAGGCACGATCGTGCCGCGGCCCTCGTCGTAGACCACGCGCCGCCCGCCGCCCCCGTCGGTCGACTCGATGCGCCGCAGGCCGTCCGACGAGCCGCCGGAACTGCGGTCGCCGCTCAGGTCCTGCCGGTAGTAGTGCGGGTCCATCTCGTCGTAGTCCCGACTGCTGTCGGGAGCGCCCCCCGCCTTGAAGCGGTCCGTCTGCTGCTCCAGCTCGCCGCCCGCCTCCGTGCGTACCACGTCGGAGTCGACCTCCTCCAGGAACCGACTGCGCGTGTTGGACTGCTGCTCGCCGTAGCGGTAGCGACTGCGCGCCCAGCTGAGGTAAAGGCGCTCCTCCGCCCGCGTGACGCCGACGTAGAAGAGGCGGCGCTCCTCCTCCAGCTCCGCCTTCTCCTGGGTCGCCTGCTCCAGCGGAAAGAGGCCCTCCTCCAGCCCCGCGACAAAGACGACCGGAAATTCGGTCCCCTTCGCGGCGTGGAGCGTCATGAGGGTCACCTTGTCGTCGCCCGCCTCCGCCTCGTCCTGGTCGGTCATGAGGGCCACTTCCTGCAGGAACGTGCCGATGGTGGCCTCCTCGGTCGACTCCACGTACTCGGCCAGCGCGCTGATCAGCTCCTGCACGTTTTCCCAGCGCTGCAGGTTTTCGCGGGTGTGCTCCTTGCGAAGCTCGCTGAGGAGGCCGGCGTCATCGATCAGGTCGCGCGCCAGTTCGTCGGGCGGCAGGTCGCCGGTGCCGGCCTTCGAGGCGTAGCGGGCAATGAGGGTGCGGAAGCTGCCGACGGCCCGCTCGGCGCGGGTGCCCAGCGTCTCGATCTCCTCGACCCGCTCGACGGCCTGCCACAGCGACAGGTTGTTCTGATGAGCGTAGCGCTGAAGGCGCTCCTGCGTCTTGTCGCCGATGCCGCGGGTGGGGTAGTTGATGATGCGCTGCAGGCCGGCGGTGTCGTTCGGGTTCACCAGCAGCTTCAGGTACGCGAGCACGTCCTTGATCTCCTTCCGCTCGTAGAAGGAGGTGCCCCCGATCACGCGGTAGGGCACGTTTTCCGTGCGCAGCGCCTCCTCAATGGCGCGGCTCTGCGCGTTGGTGCGGTAGAGAACCGCAAAGTCGCTGTGCTCCATCCCCTCTCGCAGGTGCAGGTCGCGGATGCGGCGCTCAATTTTTTGCGCCTCGTCCGCCGTCGTTCTCATCGATGATCGAGTCGGCCAGGCGAATGATGTTCTGGGTGGAGCGGTAGTTGCGCTCCAGCCGGATCGTGGTGGCGTCCGGGTAGTCCTGCTCAAAGTTGAGGATGTTGGTGATGTCGGCCCCTCGGAAGGCGTAGATGCTCTGTGCATCGTCGCCCACCACGCAGAGATTCTTGTGGCGGTCGGCCAGCTTGCGGGCGAGGACGTACTGCGCCTGGTTCGTGTCCTGGTACTCGTCGATGTGGACGTACTGCCAGCGCCGCTGGTATTTTTCGAGCACGTCCTCGTGCTGCTCGAACAGCGTAATCGGTTTGAGGAGCAGGTCGTCGAAGTCGAGCGCGTTGGCCTGCTTCAGGGCGCGCTCGTAGGCCGGGTAGACCTTCGCCACCTCTTCCTGCTGATCGCCGCGCGCCAGGTCGGCGTACTCCTGCGGCCCAATCATCTCGTTCTTGGCACTCGAGATCATGCGCTGGGCCGACCGGGCCGACACCACGTCGGTATCGAGATTGCGCCCCTGCATCTGCTGCTTGATGAGGCGCTTCGAATCGGACGTGTCGTAGATGGAGAAGTCCTGCGAGTAGCCGATCTTATCCCCCTCCATCCGCAGCAGACGGGCGAAAGCGGAGTGGAAGGTGCCGATCCACATCCCCTTTGTGTCGTCGCCCACGAGCCGCTCGACGCGCTCCTTCATCTCGCCTGCGGCCTTGTTGGTGAAGGTGAGTGCGATGATGTCGCGCGGCTGCGCAGTGCCGGTGGCCAGCAGGTAGGCGATGCGGTGGGTGAGGGCGCGCGTCTTGCCGGAGCCGGGCCCGGCGATGATCATGACTGGCCCCTCGGTGGCCTGCACTGCCTCGCGCTGCTTCTCATTGAGGCCGTCGAGGATGCGCTTCTCGGCCTCGGGGTCGGGATCTATCTGATTCTTGGGAGTCGAACGGCTGATGGGAATGCGGCGCATGCGAAAACGACAGGTCAGCGAGGAGACAGGAACGACAAGGAGGCAAGGGGCTGGGATAGCGTACGTGAGCCCCGTCCCCGCGTTCGCTCAGAACGCGCGTGGGAAGTCCAGAAAGAACACCGGCCTCGGCGCTCTCCAAACGCTCCGATCTGAGGTACGAGACTCCACTCCCCGAGTTCGGAGTAGATTGGAAAAGCCCGAAAATGCCCCCCGAGCAGCCCCCTCGTCCCTCACCTCTTACCCCTTACCTCCTACCCCTTACCCCCACGCTCACGCCCTTTAACCTGCTCTTTGCACCAATTCAGAGCCCAAGGAATATTTTAAAGAACGCGCCACGGATTCTTTCTCCACGCCGCCCATCCTACCATGTTGCTCCGCTTCCGCTCGTTGTCTCTTCTCCTGCTCGTGGCTCTTCTGCCGGCCCTGCTGGGCCCTGTCGCCCTCGCCCAGCAAATGCCCCAGCAGATCCCGGATCACAACCTCCAATCCTTCGACCCGATCGATTTCCCCGATCCCAATGAGTACCGGAGTGCCAACGGGACGCCCGGCCCCGAATACTGGCAACAGACGGTCGATTATCAGATCGACGTGGCCCTCGACACGACTGCCAACCGCGTCACCGGCACCGAGACGATCACCTACACCAACAACGCGCCGGAGGACCTGGAACGCCTCTGGGTGCAGCTGGAGCAGAACTACTTCAAGCCCGGCAGCCGAGGGGCCGCCGCAGTGCCGTCGGACGCCCGCTTCAGCGGGTTTTTCGAAGGGGCGGGGTACGACTTGTCCAACCTCCGCATTCAGCGCAACGGGGAAACGACGACGCCCGACACGCTGGTCGACGGGACCCGGATGCGCGTCGCGCTCAGTGAGCCGCTCGCCTCGGGCGATAGCCTCCAGCTCTCGTTCGACTTCGCCTTCACCCTCCCCAAGTACGGGGCCGATCGCCACGGCCGCCTCCAGGTCGACCAGGGCACCGTCTACCAGTTCGCCCAGTGGTACCCTCGCATGTACGTCTACGACGACGTGCACGGCTGGAACCCGCTGCCCTACCTGGGCCAGGGCGAGTACTACCTGGAGTACGGTTCCTTCAACGTCAACGTCACCGTGCCGCGCGACATGATCGTGGCCGCCACGGGCCGCCTCCAGAACCCGGATGAGGTGCTCACCGAGACGCTGCGCGAGCGGCTCCAGAAGGCCCGAAACAGCAGCGAGACGGTGATGATCATCGACAGCACGGAGGTGGGCGACGCCGACACTCGTCCGTCCGGCGAGGGCCGGCTTACCTGGCAGTACACGGCCGACCGGGTGCGCGACTTCGCGTGGGCCGCCTCCAGCGCCTTCCTCTGGGACGCCGCGATGGCCGAGGCCGGCGACCAGTCGGTGCTCGCGCAGTCCTTCTACCCCCGGGAAGGGCTCGGCACCGACAAGAAGCCGGGGTGGGAACGCTCGACCGAGTTCGTGCAGCACTCCGTTGAGTTCTACTCCGACTTCATCGCGCCGTACCCCTACCCCAACGCCATCAACGTAGGCGGCATCGTGGCCGGCATGGAGTACCCGCAGATCGTGTTCTGCGACGTGAGTTCGCGCGGGCGCGACCTCTTCGGCGTCACCGACCACGAGTTTGGCCACACCTGGTTTCCGATGATCGTGGGGACGGATGAGCGGCGCTGGGCCTGGATGGACGAGGGCCTCAACACCTTCATCAACCAGTACTCGACGCTCGCCTACTACGGGCAGGGCCGCGTGTCGCCGGAGAAGGTAATGACCGGCTTGTCGAAGTACGTCACGAAGCAGATGGGCTCGCCGATGGGCGAGCAGCCGATCATGACGTACGCCGATCGCGTGCGGGACGAGGCCCTCGGCTTTCTCGCCTACGTGAAGCCCGGCTACGGACTGATGCTGCTGCGCCAGTACGTGATCGGCCCCCGGCGCTTCGACTTGGCCTTCAAGGCGTTCTTCGACCGCTGGGCCTACAAGCACCCCAAGCCGGCCGACTTCTTCCGCACCATTGAGGAGGTGACCGGCGACAACCTGGACTGGTTCTGGCGCAGCTGGTTCTACGAGACGGACACGATGGACCAGGCCGTGGACTCTGTGGCCGTGGGCGACACGACGACGGTGACCGTAGAGCAGCTCGACCAGCTAATGCTGCCGGTGACGGTGCGCCTCACCTACGAGGACGGCTCCACCGAGCGGCGGCGCGTGCCCTCTGCGGCCTTCTACACGCAGGACACGAACACGCTCCGCGTGACGAGGGACTCGCTGCAAAAAGTCACCATTGATCCGAACCGGATCCTGCCGGACATGAACCGAGACAACAACACCTGGACGCCGTCGGACACGACGGGCTCGTCGTCCCAAGTGGAGTCGTCCGGCTCGGGCTGGTAATCAGCGATTCTCTCATTCCCACCGTTCTCCTCGGGGGCACCGGGCACTCGCCGGGTGCCCTCGTTGTGTTTGGCCGCACAGTTGGCCCCTTTCCAAGGGCAACTTGTGTTCGTGTCCGCAGTCGTTATCTTACGCCCGGCTTGGAGGGAGAACCCCTGCTTCACTTCCGTTCGACCATCCCCACCCCCTCATGTCCTTTCCCGTCGCCCTGCTTCGCGGTGTCCTCGGAATGGTCGTCTTCATCGGCATCGCCGTGTTGTTCTCCACCAACCGCAAGGCCATCAACTGGCGGCTCGTGGCCTCGGGAATCGGACTCCAACTCGTGTTTGCCGTTCTCGTGCTGAAGACGGGGCCGGGCGAGACGTTCTTCGACACCCTCGCCACCTTCTTCGACACGCTTCTGTCGTTCACCTACGAGGGATCGGAGTTCATCTTCGGCGACCTGGGCAACCCGGACGAGGGCAACAACTTTGCCTTCCAGGTGCTGCCCACCATTGTGTTCTTCGCGTCGCTGATGGGGGTGCTCTACCACCTGCGCATCGTGCAGCCGCTGGTGAACGGCATGGGGTGGGTGATGCAGAAGACGCTGCGCATTTCAGGGGCGGAGTCCCTGGCCGCCTCGGCGAACGTGTTCATCGGGCAGACGGAGGCGCCCCTGGCGGTGAAACCGTACGTGAAGGACATGACCCGCAGTGAGATCATGACGCTCATGACCGGCGGCATGGCGACGATCGCGGGCGGGGTGCTGGCGGCCTACATTGGCTTTCTGGGGGGCGACTCGCCCGAGTCGCGGCAGCTCTTTGCGAAGCACCTGCTGTCGGCCTCCGTCATGAGCGCCCC
>PXSZ01000081.1 GCA_003023105.1 Bacteroidetes bacterium QH_10_64_37 | reverse complement strand
GTTTGACAGCGAGAAGGGATACGGCTTCATCGAGCCTCAGGATGGCAGTGAGGACGTCTTCCTTCACGTGAATAACATTACCGGCTCGACGAGGGGCGATGACCTCTTAGATGGCCAGGAGGTCGCCTTTGAGACTGAGAAGACGGAAAAGGGGCTCAGCGCCCTCAACGCCTCCCCGGTCGGATAACGATCCGGAGCCCTACATTGCTAACGGTAGAAGCCCGTCCCAGGTGGGGCGGGCTTTTCTATTTCTCTCCTGGTAAGATCTACGCAGTCCGTTTTCAGGATTGCTCCCACGATCCCCGGGCGCGCTCTTAAAACACGCACACAGACCATACTGGCATCTTTTTTGAGTATTGATTGAAGCGAAGACTGATTCCGCTACGCTTGCTTCCCCAATTCGATCGATGTGAGCCCGTGGAAAATCCAGTTGACAGCGCGATCCGAGCCGTATCCATTGCCGCCGGGGGCGTGAGCTTTCTGGTGTTTCTCCTGGTTCAGTTTCTGTAGCACAGCCGACGAGGATCCACCGCCGGCTGCTCCCCCCGGAGCCGTTCCGCCGGTGTGTGGGCGTTACGAGACCGCGCGTTCGCGCTGATGCGATGTTGGGAGTGTGGCAAAATTCTCCAGGAGTCCCAGCCCGGCGGCCTGCGACTTTTCGGGGTGGAACTGCACGCCGAACACGTTCTCGCGGTGGACGACGGACGGAAACGTGTGGCCGTAGGTTGTGGTGGCAAGCACGTCGCCGGTCTCCTCCGCGACGGGGTGGTAGGAGTGGACGAAATAGACGTACGGGGCCTCCCCCAGACCCTTTAAGAGACGGCTCTCACGAGTGGGGTCAAGTGCATTCCAGCCCATGTGGGGAACCGACAGATCCTTAGGCATTTCGACGTCCGTCTCCCGAAAATGCGCAACGTGGCCGGGAAGAATCCCGAGGCCCTCGTGCTCGCCCTTCTCGTAGCCCGTCTCGAACAGGAGCTGCATCCCCACGCAGACGCCGAGAAATGGCACGCCTCGGTGGATGGCCTCTTGGATGGGCCGTTCTAAGTCTCGGCGGCGAATCTCATCGATGCACGCGCGGAACGCCCCCACGCCCGGCAGCACGAGTCGCTCGGCACTCGCCACTGCATCAGGGTCGTCGGTGCGGTGGACCGCGGCTCCCACCGTCTCGAACGCCTTCTCGATGGAGCGCAGGTTGCCGATGCCGTAATCGATGATGGTGACCATAGCAGTTTCGAATTGCGAGTGACGAATTTCGAATGAGCGGAGCGAGCGGCGGGCTTGATTCGAAACTCGAGGGTCGCCGCTCGCAACTGCCCTCATTCTTCATTCAGTGCCTCCGAGCGCTGCGTGGCGGTGCCCACGGCATTGATGAGCATCGTGCGGAGGCCGTGTTCTTCGAGCGACGAGACTGCGGCGATCGCCGTGCCGCCGGGCGTGGTCACCTCGTCGCGCAGGATGGCGGGATGCTTGCCGGTGTCGATGGCCAGCTTGGCGGCGCCGTACACGGTCTGCGCCGCGAGCTTCGAGGCGTCTGTCCGCGACATGCCCTGTTTGACGCCCGCGTCGGTAAGCGCCTCGATGAACATGTAGACGTATGCGGGTCCACTGCCGGAGAGGCCCGTCACGGCGTCCATGTGCTCCTCGGGAACGACGACCGCATCGCCGACCGCTTCGAAGATGGACTGCGCGTTCTCCAGGTGCTCGTCCGTGGCGTAGGTGCCGGCGGAGAGGGCCGTCGCCCCGGCGTCCACGAGAGCGGGGGTATTGGGCATGGCCCGGATCACGGGTTGATCCTGCCCGAAGCCGAGTTGCAGCCGCTCGGTGGTAATGCCGGCGAGGACGCTGATGACGAGCACGTCCCGCTCCACGTGGTCCCGGATGTTCGTAATCACCTCGGCGCGGCTCTGGGGCTTGATGGTGAGCAGGATGAGGGAGGCGTCCTGCACCGCCGCCACGTTGTCGGTCGTGGTGCGGAGCCCCGGAAACTCCTCCGCCATCTCGTCGAGGGCCGAGGCCGTGCGCCGTGTAGCGATCACGTGCTCGGCGTCGATCAGTTCGCTGCTGATCATGCCTCCGATGAGGGCACGCCCGATGTTGCCGGCGCCGATCACGGCCACCGTTTCGTCTGAAAGCATTGGGTTTGCGTTGGAAGGTTGGAACGTTAGAACGTTGAAGGTTGGGAAAGAGAAGACCATCTGGAAGGCGGCACGCGTCCCCCTCAACACGCAGGGTCCCCAGTCCAAGACCCGAAATCAGGAGAGTGTGCCCTTCGTCGAGGCGACCTCGGCGTGATCGGGGTGGCGGCGGACGGCGGCTCGCAGCGCCCGGGCGGCGGCTTTGAAGAGGGCCTCGATCTTGTGGTGGGCGTTGTGGCCGTGGAGGACGGTCAGGTGCAGGGTGCAGCGGGCGTGGTCGGCGACGGAGCGCCACACGTGCTCCACCATCTCCGTCGAGAAATTCCCAACGTGGCCGCGCTCGAACGAGGCGTCCAGGCGGCAGTAGCTGCGCCCCGAGAGGTCGATCACGGCGCGAGCCAGGGCGTCGTCCATCGGCACGTGGGCGTGTCCGTACCGGGCAATGTGGGCCTTGTCTCCGAGGGCCTGACGCACAGCCTGCCCCAGCCCAATGGCTACGTCCTCGATCGTATGGTGATCGTCCACCTCCAAATCTCCGTCGCACTGCACCGTAAGATCGAGGCTGCCGTGCTTGGCGAAGAGATTGAGCATGTGGTCGAAGAACCCGACGCCGGTGTCCACGTCGTAGGTGCCATCCCCGTCGAGGGTCAGATCAATTGCAACCTCCGTTTCGGCGGTGGTGCGTTCGACGGTGGCCATGCGGGGCGGGAAGGAGGGTTCGGACATGAATCGCTTGTCGAAGAGTCACGAGGGAGGAGTCGCGAGGAGGGGGTCACGAGTGAAGAGTCATCAGGAAGGCATAAGGGAAAGAGTAGGAGTGGGAACGGAGTTCTGCGGGGGAGGTCTGCTGCGTCTCGGATCGAGGGGCGCAGAAGGGGGCTTTTCACGAGGGGCTCATGGGGCTCGAACACGCACGAGTCGGTATTGGTTTTTATACTTCTCTGCGGGCACGGGGTCCCGTGGGGGTTCGCTGAACTTCCTCACGCAGGATAACGATAAATTGTGGCAACGTACAGTGAGAAAGACTTCACGAACAGTCGCTTTGACTACGGCGAGCGCGTCCGGATCCTGCTGCGCCACCCGAAGCTCGGCGGGGTGTACGATGAAGCGGAGGGAACCTGTGCGGCCCGGGAGGAAAATGTCGAGTTCGAGGCGCGGGATGGCACGGAGCGGACCAAGACGCTCGTCTGGCTGAAGGACATCGAGGGCTACGAGAAGCCCCACGAGGACCTGCCGGACACCACGCAGGAGGTCGACGAGGCCTGGTTCGCTGAGGAGGCGCTCCGGAAGAAGGAGGGGGATCCGTTGGATGGGGTGAGCTTCAACTGACTCGGCGCTGTGCTCCTATCGGCGGGCGTGCTCTGTAAGCGGAGAGCTGCCCTGTCCAATGGGCGCAATACCAACCGCAAAACTCAGAGTCCTCTAATACCTTAGGCGCACTCTTCGCTAATGGCAGATTCTTCCTCTCCCGAACGTCTGCTCGTCACCGCGGCGCTGCCCTACGCCAACGGCCCCATCCACATCGGCCACCTGGCGGGGGCGTATCTCCCGGCCGACCTGTTTGCGCGCTACCAGCGGTTGAAGGGGCGCGACGTGGCCTTTATCTGCGGCTCCGACGAGATGGGCGTCGCCATCCTCATGCGCGCCATCCGGGAGGAGCGGGACCCGCAGGACATCATCGACACCTACCATCCCCAGATCCGCGACAACTTCGAGCGGTTCGGGATGAGCTTTGACTACTACGGGCGCACCTCCAGCGAGACCCACATCGAGACGACGCAGGACTTTTTCCGCGTGCTCGACGCGAAGGACGGATTCGAGCTGAAGACCGAAGAGCAACTCTATGACCCGGAGGCCGACATGTTTTTGGCCGATCGGTTCGTGGTGGGCACCTGTCCGGTCTGCGGCTACGAGGAAGCGTACGGCGACCAGTGCGAGCAGTGCGGCTCGTCGCTGAGCCCCACCGAGCTGAAAAACCCGCAGAGCACCCTCACCGACGCGACGCCGGAGCGCAAGGAAACGACCCACTGGTACCTTCCCCTCGGCACCCTGCAACCGACACTGGAGGAGTGGATTGATTCTCACCCGGAGTGGAAAAACAACGTCCTCGGGCAGATCAAAAGCTGGTTCGACGACGGCTTGAAGTCACGCGCCATAACCCGGGATGTGCCATGGGGAGTGCCCGTCCCGAAGGACGTGGCCGAACGCCATGGATTGGAGGCGGAGGGAAAGGTGATCTACGTCTGGTTCGACGCGCCTATTGGTTACATCTCGGCGACCAAGGAGTGGGCCGAAGAGCAGGGTGCGCCCGAGCAGTGGGCAGACTACTGGCAGGATGAGGACACCCGCCTCGTGCACTTCATCGGCAAAGACAACATCGTCTTCCATTGCCTCATGTTTCCGGCCATGCTCATGGAGCACGGCGACTACGTCCTGCCCGACAACGTGCCCGCAAACGAGTTCCTCAACCTCGAAGGCGAAAAGCTCTCCACCAGCCGCGGCTGGGCGGTGTGGCTCCACGAGTACCTCGACGACTTCGGGAACGAGCGATTCGGACCCGACCTGCTCCGCTACGCGCTGGCCACCACGTTGCCCGAAACCGGCGACGCCGACTTTCACTGGGAGGGATTTCAGCAGCGCGTGAACGGGGAGCTGGCCAACGTCTTCGGCAACTTCGTGCACCGCACGCTCACCTTTGCCCAGCGGTACTTCGATAGCACCGTGCCGCCGCTCGACGATCCCTCCGATGCCGACCGGGACATGCTCGAGGCGATGCGCGAGGCGCCGGACACCGTCGGCACGGCCTATGAAGAGTACCGCACACGGGAAGCCGTCTTTGAGACGATGGCGCTGGCCAGACGCGGCAACAAATACTTCAACGAAACCGAGCCCTGGCACACCCACGAGAGCGACCCGCAGGCCTGTGCGAATACGATTCACGTGAGCCTCCAGGTGTGCGCCGCCCTGTCCATCCTGTTCGACCCGGTGCTCCCCAGCGCCGCAGCGGAGTTGCGCAACCGCCTGGGACTCGATGCTGTACGCACCAGCACGCCGGGCAAGGGTCCGGACGATCCCGACAGCGATCGAGGGTGGGACGACGCCGGAGAACCGCTTCTGGAGGCAGGGCATCCGCTTCAGTTCGACCGGGGTGCAAATCCGCTCTTCGAAAAGATCAACGACGCCCAGATTGATGCCCAGATCGAGAAACTTCGCGATCGGGCCGAAACTCAAGATTCCGAATCAACCTCTTCGTCCGACATGCTCGACGACCTGAAAGACCCCATCTCGTTCGACGACTTCACGAAGCTCGACCTGCGCGCCGGCACCGTCACGGCCGCCCAGCCCGTGCCCGATGCCGACAAGCTCCTCCGCCTGGAGGTGGACATCGGCCTGGAGGAGCGCCAGATGCTCGCGGGCGTGGCCGAGCAGATGGCCCCCGACGATTTGATCGGCCTCCGCGTCGTGGTCGTGGCGAATATGGAGCCGAAGGAGATGTTCGGATTCAAGAGTCAGGGCATGGTGCTGATGGCCGAGGAGCCGGATGGCACCTTCGTGCCGGTGACGACGGAGGCGGAAGAGGGGGCGGTCGTGCGGTAGGGGCCGACAGATGCTCCTGGTCTCGAGACAGCCATACTCTGACGGCATCCTCTTCAGGGAAGGTTGGTGGTGTACATTGCGTAGTGCGTATTGCGTAAAGCCACCACAACCTGGAATATGCAATACGAATTACGCAATACGAGATACGCAATACGCAACACACGACCAAAGATCTTCTTCCGCCCCGTAGACTAGTACACACCGCACTAAGCACCCTCAACGCAGGTATGCCCCTCGCCATCACGTCCGCCATGGATGTCGAGATGGAATTGTATCTCGACCGCTGCAAGGTCCGCGGATCAACCCACCGGGCGGAGCTCACGTTTCACGACGCGGAGTGGCACGGGCACGAGCTGGTGCTGGTGAAGGCGGGGGTGGGGAAGGTGAATGCCGCCCTCTGCACCCAGATTCTGATTGATGTCTTCGACGCCGACGCCGTCATTTGCACCGGCTCGGCCGGGGCCGTAAACCGGACGCTCGACATCGGCGACATCGTGGTGGCGACGGACTGCGTGCAGCACGACGTGGTGGTCGAGTTTCTGGGGCTGCCCCGCGGTCAGATTCCGTTCACCGACTTCCGCTTCTTCGAGACGGACCCCACCCTGCGCAGTCGTGCGCTGGAGGTCAGTCGTTCCGACCACCGAATCACGGAGGGGCGCGTGCTGACGGGGGACACGTTCATCGAGGACGAAGCGCACCGCCGACAGCTTCGTGAGGAACTGGAGGGCGACTGCGTGGAGATGGAGGGGGCCGCCGTGGGACAGGTGTGCGCGATGAATGACGTGCCGTACCTGGTGGTCCGGGCCATCTCGGACCGTGCCGACGGGACGTCCGACGTTGACTTTGAGGGATTCCTCAAGGACGCCGCGTACTCGTCGTCCCAAATCGTGCTCCACACGCTTCAGGCGATCGCCTCGGAGGACCTGTGAGGCCTCGTCGGGCGACTGTCAAAATCAATCCTTATTCACCCCCGTTCTGAACAGAAATCTCCGCCTCCTGTAAAATTTCTGAGTCAGATACTGGTGGACCTGTGCTGCCTATGCGGTTCTATGCGGTCGGTCTCAATCACGAGTGCACGTCGCTAAAGCGGACCGAGAGCTTTGCGCTCGACGCTGAGGACCAGGAAGCCCTCTACTCAAATCTCAGCCTCAGTGACGACGCCGAGGTCGTCGTCCTGTCGACCTGCAATCGCACCGAGGCGTATCTCTACGGCGGTAAGGCCGATGTCCGCCAGGTCGAAGCACTGCTCGGACAGGCAGCCGGGGAACCATGGCCGGCCGAAACGGCTTTTCGGGGGCAGGACGAGGCAGCGGTCCGTCATCTTCTTCAGGTCACGAGCGGCCTGCGCTCGGTGGTCCTCGGGGAGCGGCAGGTCTTTGCCCAGGTGAAGACGGCCTACGAGCGGGCCGTGGACGCCGGGGCCGTGCACTCGGTGATGCACCGCCTCCTGCACACGGCCTTCCGGACGGCCAAACGCGTATCGTCCGAGACTACGCTCGACCGAGGGGCCGCCTCGGTGTCGACTGCCGCCGTGGAGATGGCCCGCGAGGACCTGGAGGCCCACGCAGGACCCTCGTCGCTTTCGGAGGCGGACGTCGCCCTGATTGGGGCGGGCAAGATGGGCCGGCTCGCCCTCGAAGCCCTCGCCGACGAGGCGCCTCAGTCCGTAACAATCGTCAACCGCTCGCCCGACCGGGCCCGCGAGGTGGCGGCCTCCTACGGCGGCACGGCCCAGGCGTGGGGCCATCGGCACGATGCGGTGGCCGCTGCGGACCTGGCTCTGGTCGCCACGGATGCACCCGATCCGGTTCTCTCTCCCGCGTCTCTCCCGGCCCCGGACGACGGGTCGACCCTGCTGGTGGACGTGGCGATGCCCCGAAACGTGGATCCGGCTGTGGCCGACCACCCCGGATACCGGGTCTATGATCTGGACGACCTTCAGGCCTGGACGGAGGACGTGCGCGAGCGCCGCGCCGCCGCCGTGCCCGAGGCTGAATCCATCTGTGAGGAGTTGCTCGAAGACTTCGTGACCTGGTTCTTCCACCAGCAAGCCCTCCAGCCCGCGATTCAGGCCATCCGGAGCACCTTCGAGACGATCCGAGAGCAGGAGGTGGACCGGCACGCCCATCGCACGGACATGGATCGGGAGGAGGTAGATCGGCTCACGCAGTCGATCATGCAGAAGCTGCTGGCCGTCCCCATCGTCCGTCTCAAAAACGTCGATCCGGAGAGCATCGACTTCGCGCAGGGCATCGAACTTCTCCACGCCCTCTTTGCCCCCTCAGAGGATGAGCCCCCCGGCCGGTCCTTGCCCGAGGACTCCGACGCCGCCCGCCCGACCCTCGGCGACGCCCCCTCGCAGTGCCCGTACCTGACCCACGATCCGGCGCCCGAGAGCGACGAAACGCGGGAGGTCGAGCAGGCGCTCCGCATGTCGGAGGCAATGCCCGCGTCCGAGCGGGAGGAGAGTCCGTCGGAATCGAGCGCCGGATGATCGGTCGGCACCTCTGGATTGGACATCCCTTTCTGATTTACGCACGTCGCGTCTTCGTCGTCACGCTGCTCTACGCCTCCACCAGCGCTTTCAATTGCTCCCAGAATGTCTATGTCGATTTCCGATCCGCTCGTCCTCGGCACGCGCGGCAGTGAGCTGGCGCTCCGGCAGGCCAACACCGTGCGCTCGAGACTCAAGGCCGCCGGGCATCGCGTGGAGCTCGAAACGATCTCGACGCGCGGAGACGAATCGACGGACACCCCGATCTCGGAAATCGGGGACGAGGCGGTCTTCACGAAAGAACTGGACCGGGCGTTGCTGGAAGGCGGCGTCGATCTGGCCGTCCACTCGCTGAAGGACATCCCCTCGACGGTGCCGCGGGGCATTGCGCTCGCTGCCATCGGGGAGCGGGAGGATGCTCGGGACGCTTTCGTAGCGCATCCGTCCTTCGATGGGCACCTCGACGACCTGCCGGAGGGGGCCACCGTCGCCACCGCGTCCCTTCGCCGCACGGCCCAGTTGCTTACGTGGCGGCCGGACCTCAACGTGGTCCCCGTGCGGGGGAATGTGGACACGCGGCTCAAGAAACTGAGGAAGGATCGGCCGGCCGGTCAATCCTGGTCGGGCATGGTGCTTGCCGTGGCGGGCCTCGTGCGGCTCGGGCTCTCAGTGCACATTCGCGACCACATCGACCCGGACATTATGATTCCGGCGGTGGGCCAAGGGGCGCTCGGCATTGCCTGTCGGGAGGACCAGGACGTGCTGCAAGCTCTGCTGCGCGACGCGCTGCATCACGAGCCGAGCGGCCATGCTGCGGGGGCCGAGCGGGCCTTCCTGCGCGAGGTCGGAGGGGGGTGCCAGGTGCCGCTCGGGGCGTGGGCTCACCTGGAGGAGGGCGAGCTCGTCCTGGATGCCTGCATCGCGGCGCTCGACGGCAGCGAGCACTACCGCGACCAGCGACGGTGTCCACCGGCGGAGGGAGAGGCGACCGGGCACGCGCTGGCCCACGATCTGCTGGAAGCGGGGGGGGACAAAATCCTTGACGAGGTGCTCGGCGATCGGCGGGAGGAGCCGTCGGGGTCGCCCTTTCGTCCCTGACGCTTTGCGTTCTTTTTTGTCACGAACCCCTGTCCCGATGAGCGAACGTCCGGACGTTGTTCTGCTGCGATCAGAGGACGAGGGCCGCGATCCGTACGTGTCGGCCTTCGAGCGGGTGGGCCTCCGGGCCGTCTGCGAGCCGGTGCTTTCGTTCGCCTTTCCGAATCAGGCGGCGCTGCGGGACCGTCTCCAGCAGCACGAACGCTACGAGGCGCTCATTGCCACGAGTCCTCGCATCGCGACCGCTCTCGACCGCCTCTTCGCCGACAACGAGGATCTGGCCCAGTCGTGGAGCGGTGCCACGGCGTATGCGGTGGGGCCGAAGACGGCGAAGCGATTGCAGGACATTGGATTGCACCCAAAGGAGGCAGAAGCCGGAGACGCAGAGGCACTGGCACGTTGCATTGTCGACGACGCCCCCTCCGCCCCGCTTCTCTTTCTCTGCGGCAATCGGCGGCGCGACACCCTGCCCAATCGACTTCGGGCGGCCGACGTGCCGTTTGAGGAACAGGTGGTCTACGAAACGCGACCTCGGCAGGACCTGTCGCTGTCTCGCTCCCGTCGGTCGTCGGGGGCGACCTGGCTCGCGTTCTTCAGTCCGTCGGGTCTCGAGGCAGTAGAGCAGGCCGGCTCGATTGACTTGGCGGAGTACCGACTCGCGGCGATCGGATCCACGACGGGCGGGGCGCTGGAAGAGGCCGGGCACTCGGTGGAGGCGGTGGCGGTGGAGCCCTCGCCGGACGGCATCGTATCGGCCATTCAGGCCGCGCAGGCGGACGCGTGATCCGGCTCGGCGCTACTCGGACTCGCGCAGGACGCCGTCGATGGAGGCTCGGAAGCGGGCGGTGGCCCGTTTGGGATCGTTGGCCGTCGCGATGGCCGAAAGCACGGCAACGCCGTGGGCTCCCGCCTCCAGCGCCGCCCGGACGCGGTCGTGCGTGACGCCGCCGATGGCGATCACCGGAATGGGAGCGGCCTCGCACGCGTCTGCGAGCCCTTCGGGCCCCTTCACAGATTTCGGGTTTCGCTTCGAGGTCGTCGGAAACACCGGACCGAAACCGATGTAGTCGGCACCCCTCTCGTAGGCTTCGGCGACCTGATGGGATTTAGTCGCTGTTGCCCCAATGATTCTCTCCGAGCCGAGCACCGAGCGGGCCGCGTCCACGGGGAAGTCCTCTTGGCCGAGGTGAACTCCATTGGCGTCGACGGCCTGGGCAATGTCGATCCGGTCGTCGACGATGAGGGGGGTGGACGCGTCGATACACACCGCGGCGACCCTGTGGGCCTCCACGAGCTTATTTTGAATGCCGCCGTGCTTTTGCCGGAACTGAATCGTGTCGGCGCCGCCCCGGATGGCGAGCCGGGCGAGGTCGGCGTGGGAGTGGTCCTGCTGGAGGTGGTAGTCGGTGAGCACGTGCAGGCGGCCAATGGAGTTCTCGGCGGCGGGCTCTCCATTCGGCGAAGGATCCTCCATATCAGAAGGGCAAACTGTGTGGCTGAGTGTGCAGTATCTGCACATCTAAATTGGTGCGCAGTTCCCCTTCGTCCTTTCTCCGTCACGCATCGGTATAGCACACCCACAAGATCATGACAACCGGGAATTCCTCTCTCGTCGAGGATGCGAAGGCCCTCTTCCGTTCCGCTGTGCAGCGCGTGCAGGCGCCGGAGTTGTTTTCGGCCAGTGATTCGTCGACGTGGGCGCCCGAGCCGCTCGACGCGTACGACGCGATTCGGGTCGTGGGCATGGGCAAGGCGGCGCTCGCCATGGCAGGGGTGGTGGAACGGGAACTGGACGCCCGTCTGCGCGACGGCTGCGTGGTGGTCCCGGACGGCTATCCGGCGACGTATCCGAAAGACGTTCCGGTCCCCACGGTCATCGACGTGATGGAGGGCGGGCATCCGCTGCCGTCGCAGGAGGGGGTTCGCAGTGCCCGTCGAATCCTGGAGCAGGCGGAGGCCGCAGGGCCGGGTGAACTGCTGCTCGTGCTGGTGTCGGGAGGGGGTACCGCGCTAAGCACCGTGCCGGTGGAGGGCCTGGAATTGAGGGACCTGAAAACGACCTACCACCGGATGCTGACGGGCGGGGTCGACATCCATCAGATGAACGCTGTGCGCAAGCATCTAACGCGGGTGGGCGGGGGACAGCTCGCCCAGGCGGCGCACCCGGCCGCCGTGGGCAGCCTCGTGGTGTCCGATGTCGTGGGGGATGATATGTCCGTTATTGCAAGTGGACCCACCATTCCGGATCGCTCCACGTACGAGGACGCCGTGCGGGTGCTCTACACCAACGATCTGTGGCACGACGTGCCGGCCCCGATCCGGACTCACCTTACCGAGGGGGCTCACGGCACGCATCCGGACACCCCGGGTCCGGACGACGAGTGCTTCGAGCGGACGGAAAACACGCTGCTCGGCACCAATCGCACAGCGCTCGATGCAGCGAAAGAGGCGGCGGAGGCCCGCGGCTATGAGGTGCGACGGGTGTCGGAGGGCGTCGACGGAGAGGCC
>PXSZ01000080.1 GCA_003023105.1 Bacteroidetes bacterium QH_10_64_37 | reverse complement strand
GGACACAATCTCCTGCCACCGCTTTTGGTGCTCCTTTGCTCGCGTGGTTGTGGTTGGCATGGCATTGAGGAATCTGTTCGAAGCACCGGTGAAACGGAGGCGGAGACGGGTGGGTTCTCAGGGACTGACAGGGCGCAGAGGAGCCAGGGGACGAGGCGTAGCATGGCGAATCAGCCCATCACCGGCCTTGAGCGTGTCGATGGGCATGGAAGAGCTCTGCAGTCCGAGTCGGCTGTGCAATGACCCTTCGCTGCGAACAAGTTCTGCGGGGGGAACAAGTTCCGGAGAGAACCTCGGTGCCCCACCCCGAAGAGTCAAAGCGCATCGAACGACCACCCGTCCGCCGTCAGCGTTTCCAGAATGGCCTCCAGCGCCGAAAGCGTCACCTCCTCGCAGACCGGATTGTCGTGCAGGACGATGACGGATCCGGGCCGCACGTGCCGAATCACAAACTGGGCCACCCGCGCTGCCGTCGCCGTCTTGAGGTAGTCTCCCGGCATCACGTCCCACATCACCATGCGCTGCCTGTGTTCGGCACACCATCGTCGGAGGGCGGCGGTGGGATGGCCGTAGGGCGGGCGCAGCGCCCGGATTCGGGTCTGGGTGAGATCCTGCAGGCACTGGGTGGTGCGGATCAGTTCCTTCTGGAGTTGCTCCGTCGAGACGGTCCACGGGTCGACGTGGGTGTAGGTGTGGTTGGCGACGCGGTGCCCGGCCGAGACGAGTGCTCGGGTGCGTCCAGGTTGGGCGTCGGCCTGCTTGCCAACGAGGAAGTGCGTCGCCTGCGCGTCGTACTGCGCGAGCAGGTCGAGCAGGTCGTCGGTCAGCTCTTCGGTCGGGCCGTCGTCGAAGGTGAGATACGCCGTCTTGGCCTCGGCGTCGACCTGCCAGAGCAGATCGGGGAAGAAACGCTGAACCGGGCGGAGGGCGTGGGTGGCGAGGTAGGGGACGAGGAAGCGCATTTTGCGGGTCGGCGTGCTTTGCGTGCGGTCGTTGGGGGCAGCAGCCAAGAGGCCTTGAACCGGGATTTCCGTTCAGGAGTCGGAGCCGAGGAGCGACCAGATTCCGGCACCGGGAATGGTGAGCACGAGCATCAGTTCGCTTGGGACGATGGATCGCAGCAGGGGGCGCTGTCCATAGTGCTTGGCGGCGGGGAGCGAGAGGACGATGTCGGCCCCCATCTTGCCGACGAGGGCGATCAGTGTGGGCTGCCGCCACGCGGGGGCGGCGACGGCCACGAGTGAGCAGGCGAGAAGCACAGTGTGGACGAGCCAGAGGCCGGCGGCCTGCCCCTGAACGATCCGGGACGGCGTCTCAGTTGCTCGGCGAAACCACCGGGCCTGCCGCCGGAAAAACTCAGCAAACGAAGAGACGGGGGCGTGCCGCACGGCGGCGTCGGTCGCTGGATTGAACGCGGCCACGCGACCGAATTCCGTGGGGGCACCCCGACAGCTTTCGGGACGGAACGCGCCCGTGTGGAGAGCCAGGTTGGAGGGGCCGATTTGAGTCGGAAGGCCGAGGGACGACGCGCCGCCCGTGAAGGCAAGCCGTCCGAGGTGCTGAAGGGCCTGCAGGCGGGGGAGGAAAAGATCCCCGTGCTCGATGATCGTGGGACCGACCACGACCGGCGTGTCGGACGTGCAGTGCCGCACCATCGACCGGATCCACTGCGGCGACCCCGTGTCCCCGCCGGACATCGACAAGATAATCTTCCCCTCGGCGGCCTCAATGCCGCGCTGAAGTGTGGACCAGGGAGCATGTAGCCCTGGGGTGCGCTCGGGAACCGAGATGCGACGGACCGTTGCTGCTCCGCCGCGTTCCGGAGGCGAGTGCTCGATGGAGCCGTCGGTCAGAACCAGGAGTTCAAGACGACCTGACGGGTAGTTGCACGACCGGATCTGCTGTAGGATCTCGCTGTTGGATGAGTCGCTGTTGGGTGGGGCAGCGCCGGGCACCACGACCGAGACGGTGGGCCACTCAGAAGGATCGGGTGGGGAATCCTGACGTCGAGCCGTGATGAATCCCAGCGATGCCGCTCCCGTCAAGAGAATATAGGTGCCCACGGTGACGACGAGGACGATCAGTACGAAGAAGGGCACGCCGGGGTCGGGGGATTGGGTGAAACTGGAGAGGGCCGCCCAGAGAGCACAGACTACCAGCGAATTTGGTGGTGAAGCCGCCGCAGGGCCTGAAGGTCTTGATTGAGCGTAAAGCGAATGGCCGTGACGCCCTCCGGACTGAGGCCGAGCGTGAGGTCCAGGGACGGGGTGTGCCGGAACGAAAGGCCCAGGTGGAGTCCAAGGGAGACAGCGGGGCGCAGCGGCACCGACGATCGGTCCGGGTCGAGGGATTTCTCGAAGGTCAGGTCGAGGGCCGCCTCGGAGAACACGTCGTCGTACACACTCGCCGCATGGACGCCGAGGTGGCCGCCCAGGTGGAGGAGGTTGAAGGGCTGGGCAAGCGGAAAGCGGTAGAGCACGCTGCTGATCAGGCGATCCGAGTCCACGAATCGGTGCCGCGCCCAACCGGGGACGAGGGTGCCGTCCAGCGTGGGGCGCAGGAAGTACGGAACCGGGGCACGGCCCCGTGCCACCGTGTGGACCAGAGAGAGGCGACCCACGAGGTGATGCGCACCCCCGAGGGGCACGTACCCGTACCCGCCGAGGTCCAGTTGATCGTACCGGATGAACGAAGAGGTGACGCTGAGGTATCGGGACCAGCCGCCTTCGAGCAGAACGCCGCGTGTAGGTCGGGGGTGCTGAGGACGCGTGTCGTACTGCACGTCCACCCCCACCCGAAGGCCCGTGTGCCGGGATTCCAGCGGACCGACCCGCTCGCTTGCCAGTTGCTGAAGGTGGCGCTGTGATTGTGCGTCGAGCCCCGAGACATTCGGATTGGGCACCCGGTCGACCCGGTGCACCGAGAGGCCCAGGAGCGGCTGGATGAGGAGTCGTCGGTTCAAGAAGTGTTGGCCGGCCCGGAGTCGCATCGTTACGGCGGACCGCTCGATGGACTGTCGGGCGTCGAGATCTGAGTCGGGTCCGAGGCCGTAGAACCAGTCCCGGTTCGTGTGGAGTGTGCGGGCATTCGCCAGCACGTACTGCTGAGCGCGATCGGGATTGGCGCTTGCCCAGGCGACGGTTGCGACCTGTTCGTGCCAGGCCGGGGCGACGGTCAGCAGGCCCTGAGCGTGGCGGCGACCAAGATGGTGTACGACCAGTCCCCCGCTAAGCCCCACTCCCACCCGCGACCCCCAGAAGCCGCGGGGATAGATCCGGAGGCTTACCCCCGGCTCATCGGGGGCTCCCGGAAACCCAACCTGCGCAGCTGCCGGCGCGGGCAGAAGTCCGGCCGCCGGGAGCAAAAGGCCGACAAGGAGTCGCCCGAGCCACCGGCGCAGAATTCGCAAGGAACGAGTGTGCATGAATGAAAGTCGTCACCTATGTTGAGGGCGGAGCATCTCGCTTCGGAACTGCTACTGAAATGTAACCGGTCATCGACACGCAATCAGCGAAAACCCTATGCGAATCCTTGTGGTAGGAAGCGGAGGGCGGGAGCATGCCCTCCTTCGATCGCTCGCCCAGAGTGAGCAGGTTTCGGCTCTTTTCGCCGCGCCGGGCAACCCGGGCACCGCCCAGGCGGCAACCAACGTCGGCCTGGAGGCGACCGATCGGGACGGCCTCGCCGACTTTGCGGAGGCGGAGTCGATCGATCTCACCCTCGTGGGGCCCGAGCAGCCGCTCGTCGACGGCATCGTCGACCGGTTCGAGGCAAATGGACTGTCCATCGTGGGGCCTTCGCAGGAGGCGGCACGCCTCGAAGGCAGCAAGGCCTTCGCCGATCAGTTCATGGCCCGGCACGGCATCCCAACCGCGTCGTTCCGAGTCTTCGATGCGGACGAGTACGAGGGCGCATCGGCCTACCTCGATGAGGTTGGGGCGCCGATTGTGGTCAAGGCCGACGGCCTGGCTGGCGGAAAGGGCTCGTTCGTGTGCGCGACGCTTGAGGAGGCCCATGACGCGCTGGACCGGATCGTGCAGGAGCGGGCCTTCGGGGCGGCGGGCGATCAGGTGGTTATCGAAGAGAAGATGGACGGGGAGGAGGTGAGCGTTCTGGCCCTCACCGACGGCTCGCACTACGTGCTCTTGCCACCCTCGCAGGACCACAAGCCCATCGGCGAGGGCGGAACGGGGCCGAACACGGGCGGGATGGGGGCCTTTGCCCCGGCGCCCATCGTGGACGGCGCCCTGCTCACGCGCATCTGCCGCGAGATTGTGGAGCCGACCCTCCACGGGATGCAGGAGGAGGGCACGTCCTACCGAGGAGTGCTGTATTGCGGACTCATGATTACGGAAGAGGGGCCGAAGGTCGTCGAGTACAACTGCCGCCTCGGCGACCCGGAGGCGCAGGTCGTCCTGCCGCTTGTGGAGTCGGACCTCGTGGAGGTCTTTCGCAATCTCGTCGACAGTGACCTGCAAGGCAGTGGACTTCGGACCTCCGGCGGGGCAGCGGCCTGCGTCGTTCTCGCCTCGGACGGCTACCCGATCGAGTACGAGACCGGCTTCGAGATTACCGGCCTCGAGGAGGCGGAGGCGCTTGAGGAGGTCTCAGTCATCCACGCAGGGACGCGGCTGACGCCGGAGGGGAATCTCGTGACCAATGGGGGGCGGATCCTGGGCGTAACCGCCCTCGGTCCGGATCTCCCGACGACTCTCGACCGCGCCTATGAAGGCGTCGACTGCATTCGCTTCGCAGGAAAGACCTTTCGCCGCGACATTGGGGAAAAGGGCCTCGCTCACCTGGAGACCTCGTGAGGAAGGTCATTTTCCGCACTACCTCGGTCGTTCATGGTTGCTAAAGTAAAACTTCTACTCGTCCTGGGAATATTGCTGGGAACCATCGTACCAGAGGCTCCTGCCCAGACGCCGGTTCGGGGCACAGTCCTGGCGACGTTTGGCGATGCGCAGGCCCTGGCGGTCGATCCCCGAGATCGGCTCTACGTGGCCGACGCGGCGCGCGACGTGGTGGAGGTCCTCGGCCCCAACGGCACGCGGCAGATGGTCCTCGGCGGCTCGGGGACGCGCGCCGGAGCGTTTGACACACCCTCCGACGTGGACCCCACGAACGGACAAATCCTCATCGTCGCCGACACCTACAACGGCCGCGTGCAGCGCTTTTCGGAGGAGGGGCAGTACCTCGAGTCGCTACCCATCGGGCCTTCCAACCGGCAAAGCGGCAACACGTGGAACTTCGAAGACGGTCGAGACGGCGGGGCCGTGCAGGGGGACGGCCGCCCCATCGCGGTGGCGCGGGACGACGAAGGGACTCTTTTCGTTCTTGACGAGCGCACCCGGCAGCTTCTGGCGTGGAGCGACCTCGGCCGGTCGGGGCGAATTAGCGAGGCCGGAGACGGTCGGCTTCAAGACCCGGTCGCCCTTGCGGTGGGGGACGCCAAGCGGGTCTACGTGGCCGATAGAGAGAGGGGAGCCGTGCTGATGTACGATACCTTCGGCACGTTTCTGCGGCGCGTCTCCCTGCCGCCCCTTCCCACCGTCGGCGCACTCACCGTTCACCGCGGTCGCCTCGTCATCGTCTGTGCCGAGCGGGTCCTCGTCTGGGATCGCCGAGACGGCCTCGTGGCCGAGCACGCGGTCACTCTCACAGAGCCCCTCGTGGACGTGGCCCTGCACGAAGGCCGCGTGTACCTGCTCACCGCGACGCGTCTCCTCCGACGGAAAGGGTGGTGAGGTCCGTTCGCCTCATCCGCCAAATTGCGCGATGGCGAGCAGCACGGTTACGATCGTACCGAACAGCGCAATGGTGCCCACGGTCCCCCGCATCATCACGCGCATTTGCTCGTGCAGACGATCGATACGCTCGTTGAACTGCGAACTCTGGTCGTCACGCCGCTGATCGAGTTGGTTGAAGCGCTGGTTTATCTGATCGAATTTCCGTTCGAAACGCTCGTCCATTCGGCCCAACCGTGCGTCGATTTGCTCGAAGCGCTCGTCGAGCGGAGACGTTCCGTCTACTTCTGAAAGGTGCGGAGGCGCCTTCTCATTGCCATTTCTTGACCGATTATGGAGAAGGTTCGGCCCTCGGCCGATGCAGGATCGGGATCGTCCGCTCTGCCTGAATGTTTGTGTGACTGCAATCCGGGGGCTCTCCCGATGTCGTCCCACCAGTGTCTGTCGGATTCCCGTCTCTGTGCGTCGTTCAGCGTTGATCGTCCGGATGCTTCTCCTGTGCGGGGTGGGGGGAGTTCTTTTCGTCGGAAAAGCGGCGGCCCAGGACCGACAGCGGTCGTGTCCCGACCGGCCGAAGTCCCGACTACCGTCGGTGGTCGATGCCGACTGCCGTCGGCACCGTCGAGACACGACCCGCGTCCTGTCGGATCTCGGCCGCCACCGGGACACGATTGACACCTTCCAGCCGCAGCCCTATCAGCTGCGGCCCTTCGTGCTGCCGGGCAGTGAGACGATTTGGGTCGGGTCGACGCGGCTCGACACCGCCGAGTACCGACTCGACGCGCGAAGCGGCCGTCTCTGGGTGCATCGGGACGACCTTATCGGGGCGCGCGACACGCTCTTTGCCAACTACCGCACGTACCCGTTCGCCTTCGACGACGTGTACCGCCGGCGGGCGCCCGACACGAGCGTGACGGCGGACTCGGCCACCGTGGCGGTCGTCGAGGAGGAAGATTCCGCGTCGACCGGCTTCGACCCCTTCGAGGGCATCGACATCCAGCGCAGCGGCTCCATCTCGCGGGGCGTCGTGGGGGGCACACAGCGCGACGTGAGCGTGGAGTCGGGGCTGCGCATGCAGCTGCAGGGGGAGGTGGCCGACAGCGTGTTCGTCCGCGCCCTCCTTACCGACGAGAATACGCCCATTCAGCCGGAGGGCACGACCCAGCGCCTCCAGGAGTTCGACCGCGTATTTTTAGAGATCGACGCGCCGCAGGGCACGGCCCGCCTCGGCGACGTGGACGTGAACCTCGACGGGGGCACGTTCGGCCAGTTTACGCAGAAGGTACAGGGGGCGGCGATCAACACCCAGAGCCTCGCGTCGAGTGCGGGCTTGGCCGAGGGAGACGTCACGGCGTTCGGGGCGGTGAGCCGGGGGCAGTTTCGCACGCAGGACATCGAGCCCATCGACGGCGTGCAGGGACCGTACCGGTTGCGCGGCAAAAACGGGGAGGAGACCATTATCGTCATCGCGGGATCGGAGCGCGTCTACCTCGATGGACAGCGCCTCACGCGGGGACGGACGGAGGATTACGTCATCGACTACACCCAGGCCGAAATCACTTTTACTCCGAACCGCCTCATCACCGATGACCGGCGCATTACCGTCGAGTTTCAGTACTCGACCACCCAGTTCACGCGGACGCTGGTGGGAGGCCGCGCCACGGCGGGGGCTTGGCGAGGGGAGGACGGCGACTCCCGGCTCAATGTGGGGACCACCGTCGTGCGTCAGGCCGATGGACGGAATTTCCAGACCGCGTTCGACCTGTCGCGTCGGGATTCCTTGCGCCTCGTCCGGGCGGGGGACGAGCAGGCAGTGCGGAGCGGCGCGCGACGCGTCGAGTTCGATCCGGAGGCCCCGTTTGTGCACTATCGACGGGAGCCGGTCACATCCCCGAACGGGGGGCAGGACACAATTTTCGTTGCTCTGGACGACGCCCCGTCGCCGGGGACGCCGGTCTTCCGGGTGCGATTTACGCGAGTGGGGTCGGGAAACGGGGCGTACCAGCGCGCCGGGCAGAAGACCAATGGGGTCGTCTACGAGTACGTGGGGGAGGGAGACGGCGCCTATTCGCCCACAAATCCGCTCCCGGCGCCCACGAGGCAGCGCCTGGTGGATCTGACGGGGTCGGTCGAGCCGGTCCCGGGCGTTGTGGTGTCGGGCGAGTGGGCGCAGTCGCTGAACGATCAAAACCGCTTTTCGGGTCTCGATTCCCAAAATGACCGGGGGCGGGCGTACTCGGTGGGCGCTCGGCTCGACCCGCTGTCCTTGGAGGCGGGCGCAGTGTCCCTTGGCACGATCTCGGGGCAGGTCCGGCGGCGCCGGCGAGGGCAGAATTTCGTGACGTTCGACCAGACGCGCCCCATCGAGTACGGGCGGCGGTGGAACCTTTCTCGCGGCGGATCGGACCTCCCGGCCCGCCTCCGCGACCGTGGAGGCGAGACGGTGGATGAGGGGACGCTCACCCTCGATTGGGGCGGCGGATCGACCCTGAAAGCCGGGCTCGGTCGGTTGAACGTGGGCTCGGCGTTCGAGGCGTGGCGACGCCGGGGACGCCTCTCGATCCAGGAGACGGGATGGCCCCGGCTTTCGCTCCGCACCGTTTCCATCACCAGCCTCGACCGGCCCGCGCAGATCGACGGCTTCTGGCTGCGACAGGACGGCACGATTCGGCAGCCCCTCCTCGGCGGTCACCTGGTGCCTCGGTTCAAGGTCGAACGTGAGCGGCGCCGCCAGCAGGTGCGCGGCACGGACAGTCTCACCACCGACTCGTTTCGGTTCCTGGAGCTGCGCCCCGGTGTGTCGTACGAGCGCGGACCGGTACGGGCCACCGGCAGCCTGGAGTACCGCACGGAGGACGGGGCGGCGGCGGGCTCGTTTCGGGACGCGTCCCGCGCGTGGACGGCTCAGACGGAGCTGACCTACGATCCGCAGGGGCCGTACCGGACCTCCGTGCAGGGGGGGCTTCGGAGCCGGCAGGTCACCGACTACTTCCGACGCAACGAGCGACGACGGGACACGGAGTCCGTCATTTTGCGGGTCGAGGGCCAGGCCCGGCCGCTGGATCGGGCGGTCGACGCGCGGCTGTTTTACGATGCCGCCACCGAACGGACGCCGATTCAGCGGGAGATCTACGTGCAGACCACCCCCGGGCGGGGCCAATTTGTCTGGCGGGACGAGAACGAGGACGGCGTGCAACAACTCGACGAGTTCGTCCCCGAAACCACGCCGAACGAGGGCACCTACGTGCAGCGGTTTGTTCCCTCCGATACGCTCGAATCGGTGGTCGACCTGCAGGCCCACTCCCGCCTCACGCTTCGTCCCCGGCTGTTGTGGCGAGACGGCGACGTCTGGTGGAAAGAATGGCTCAGCCGGGTGACGACCGAGACGCGGGTCGAGGTGCAGGAGCAGAGCCAGACGGACCGTCCCGCCGAGATCTATCAGCTAAACTTGGCTCGCTTTCGGCAGCCGGGGCGCACGATTGACGGGTCCCTCCAGCTCGAACAGCGCGTAGAAGTCTTTCGCACCCAGCGGGCGTACGGGGTCGACGCTACGTGGCGTCAGGTGCGCGGCCTCACGGAGCGAGCGGCGGGGTCCGAGCGGCAGTTCCTGAACCGGTGGACAGTGGAGGGGCAGGTCCGTCCGGCCTCGACCTGGGGACTGACGGTGACAGGGACGGCCGAGCGCGACCGGGTGCAGAGCGAGGCCTTCGCCGAGGCCCGCAGCTACAACATTCGGACGCTTCGAGTTCGGCCGAGTGTTTCCTACCAGCCGGGACGGAGCCTCGACGTCACCCTGTCCGGCGCCTATGCGCAGAAGCGAGACCGCGCGAAAGGGCGACGGGCCGACCTTTTGAAAATCCCACTCGAGTTGACGTGGCGCCGCGCCGGGCGGCTGCGGCTCACTGCCAATACGGAGCTCGCGCGTGTCGATCTCAACGGCGCGGCCGTCGGCCGGGCCCAGTTTGAGCTGACGGACGGGCGGGGCCCTGGCACCTCGCTGCTGTGGGGCCTGCAGGGGCAGTACACGTTGACGGACAACCTCCAGGCCACGGTGAACTACGACGGCCGCGCCCCCGCTACGACCGACCCGATCCACACCGTCCGCGTGCAGGTGAGTGCGTCCTTTTAAGCGGACTCTCTCGGCATTTCAACGCGGATTTCGTCCATTGAAGAACCGTAACTGGGCTGTATGCGGATTCCCGTACAAAGGGGCGCTACGCCTCCAACAAGTCGGCTTTCTCGAACTCGTCACGGGCGGCGGGGAGGCGGTGCAGCGCGTCGAGCGAGGAAGAGCTGCCGACGAGAGATATCCCTTCGGATCGACGGTTCTATATCGGAAATCAAGCTTGTATTTGTGTTGTCTCACTTTTATTCTACCAAAGCCAACCGGGCCTGTATTTTTAATATCGAATTGGCATCAATTCCAAGAAGTCCTCACGAATGATGTCCGACGTACAGCAGCAGAAGACCCAGAAGCTCGCAGGAATCAACCGAACTCGAGTGTTTGTAGGGACGTGCCTTGCCCTCTTGCCCACGGCCTTTTCCTTCGTGCTGGTCAGCAACATCCTGAACCAGCTGAAGGCAGAGTTTATTCTGACCAACTATGAGGTCGGGCTGATCGGGGGCGCGGCGCTGTGGGGGATGTGCGTGTCGCTTCTGTTGATCGGGCCGTTTCTCGAACGAATTGGCCTAAAGAACGGAGCGATTGGCGCGTTCGGGGGTCACCTCGTAGGGGTGACGCTCTTCTTGGCGGCGTATCCATTTGCGGGCGTTCCGGCGGCCTTTTGGATTCTGTTTCTGGGGGCGATCGGGATGGGCTTCGGAAATGGCATGATTGAGGTCACTGGAAATCCGCTCGTGGCGTCGCTGTATCCCGAGGACAAGACGATCATGCTCAATCGCTTTCACGCCTTCTACCCGGGAGGCATGGTCGTGGGGGGCGTGCTTGGGTGGCTGATGGTCCAGGCGGGAGGCGTAGGCCCTATAAACATTGGGCATTGGACATGGCAGATGGCCATCGTGTACATTCCGGTGATCGCGTACGGGATCTTGCTGCTTCCCGAGTCCCTCCCGGAGACTGAGCGCGAGCGGGCCGGGGTACCCATTCGTGAGATGTTCCGATATACGCTCACGCACCCTCTGTTCTGGCTGTTGGTAGTCTTGAAGCTGGGTACGCTTAGTCTGGAGATGGGGGCCATGCGCTGGATTCCGGAGGTCCTTCAGGCGGCCGGGATCCACGGCATCCTGATCCTGGCGTGGATCAGCGGCATCATGGCGCTGTTGCGGTTTTTCGCCGGACCGTTCGTTGAAAAACTCTCGCCCACCGGCATGCTGTTGGGGGCGTCGCTGGTGACCGGCACAGGCCTGTACATGTTTGCCCTGCTGGAGCCCACCGCGACCGCGGTTATGGCGGCGGCGACGGTGTTTGCGTTGGGCGTGGCCTTTTTCTTCCCGACGATGGTCGGGCTGCTCAGCGAGCAGTTGCCGCGGGCCGGCTCGCTGGGGATGGTTCTCATGATTGGCTTCGGCTTTATCGCGGGGGGCGCCGCGGCGCCGATTATGGGCTACATTGCCGATGGGTATTTGCCGGAGGCCCTGCCCGAGCAGAAGACGGTGAAGATTCTGAAGACCGTCGAGGAGCGCTTTCCAAAGTACGCCGAGAAGGCGGAGGCCGCGTCCGGGAATCCCGAGGCGCTGGCGGAACTCGGGTACCGCGCCGAGGAGGTACGCAGCGTGGTCAACCAGGCTGAGGCGGCCCTGGTTCAGTACCAGGAAGAAGGGGAACTCGAGGGGAACCTGGTGGGAAACGCGCTTCGGTCTCTCTACGACCTGGGCCTCGAGCAGGAGCAGAAGCTGACGGAGAGGGCCTACAGCATCCTGCGTCCAGCAGAGAACTATGGGGGGCGAATGTCCTTCTGGTGGCTCGCGCCGGTGGCCTTCGTTATTGCCGCGGTGTTTGCGGTGATGTTCATTCAGGATCAGAGAAGGGGGGGATACCAGACCCAACAGATCCAGAATGAATGACGGACGGATGGTTTCTCGCCATTTCTCTCCCTCACGAAAGCCCATGCGCCTTCATCTTTTTGCGCAGGAAGTGTTTTTGCGCAGAAAGTGCGCGGAGCCCTGCAGGTGCTCGAAGCGGTGTTCCGGGTCCTGCCTGTCCTCGATGGAGGTCCAGCCGTCAAACCCAACTGCCTTCAACGTGGAAAAAATCTAGTGCTTCCGAACCTGTTTGGTGGATGGATCCGATGTCGAGACACAGTGGTCGACGTGCACGAACGGCGCTCAAACGAGCCCTGTAGC
>PXSZ01000079.1 GCA_003023105.1 Bacteroidetes bacterium QH_10_64_37 | reverse complement strand
GCGTTCGTACTGAAGTAGACCGAGGTCCCCGGCACCACCGGGTTCCCGTACTTGTCGCCTACGAAGACGTTGATGGAATTCGACACCCCAAATTCTGTGAGGCCGGGGAAGTTGAACTGTGCGGGGCCGAGGCTGAAGTGGCATTTGTTGGGAAGCCCCCCGTGGATGGCGAGACCCACCGGTTTGGACTTCAGCTCGGTTCCATCGGGCCGCTGCGTCGTTGCCAAGAGTTGTACCACGCCAGCCGTCTTGCCGCTCAATACGTTCACCGTGGCCTGCCCCTGGCCGTTGGTCGTCACCGTACTTGGCGTGAGGGTGGCGTCGCCGGGTTGTTTGCCAAAGCGAAAGTTGACATCCACGGCCTGGTCGATGTCAATGGCTTTGCCGGTCGAGTCTACGACCTGAAAGGTCAGGCGCGCCACACTGGTCCCCCCGCTTTCCTGAACGCGAATCGCACTCGCCGATTGACCCTGTAGGATGATGTTCGTGGGCCGCCCGGGCTCGCGGTTTTCTTCACTGCCAATACTGAGCGTAAACGCCAGATCGTCCATGGGACCAGCGTCGGGGGAGACCTGCCGGACCTGTTGCACATTCGCCTCTTTCTTCGACGCGGTAATGACTACCTCCACCGTCTGGTCGACCTCGAGGCTCTTGGAAAAATGCCCCGCCGAGTCGGTCTGGGCGGTCCGCTCCACCGCCTCATCCGAGCCGTCTGTGAACTGGAAGGTGACCAGTGCGTCGTTCACCGGATTCGATGATGCGTCCAACACCCGACCGGAGAGGGTCACTTCATTCGATCCTCCCCCGCCGACATCGCACCCCATCCCAAAAAACATCAATGCGGAGGCAGCAAGGGCAAGGATACAAACTCGACCAACGCGAGCGGAAAAAGGATGGGACATGAGACATAAATGTAGGTCGGAAAGCGATTCACGGATGTATGTGGCAAGAAGCGTTCCTAATCCAAAAGAGCACCTAATGGTAAAATTTTGGAGGAACGGATCCGTCGCTTTCCCTTTCCGGTTCCCATAGACGACTGGACGGGGGCGTGGGAGGTGTAGAAATGCCCCTTTCGATACGAATATCCACGCCCTACTCTGACAGATCTGGATTCTCCCCAAAGGCCCCATCGCCCTGCGGATGCGGGAGATCCTGATGGGCCGGATCGTCGGGCTGGAGGGGCTGATCCGTCCGTACTTCCACAAAGAAATCGGACGCGTTGTCTTCCACCTGGAGCCGGAGGTGATGCTGGCGCACCAACTCGAGAAGGGCCAGAAACGTCGCAATGACGAATCCTCTCGACTCGCGCCGGACGAGGTCCCGGAAGGACACCCGCGACTCCTGGTCGAGACGCCGCATTACGTAGCGCTGTTGCTCCTCGACGGTGTGTTCGACCGGCTCCACCTCGTGGACCGGCTCGTCGTCCTCGTCGTCCACTTCGAGGACGCGCCCGAGCGCCTCGACGAGTTCGTACACGGAGGCGTCGACCTCTACCTCGTGGCTCTCCTCCACCCGTTCGCGGTCGTCGGCTGCGTCGCGCCGAACGAAGTACTCGCGACGACGCTCCCGGCGGGTGGAGAGCTGATCGGCGGCCTCTTTGAAGCGCACGTACTCCAAGAGCCGCTCAACCAGCTCGCGGCGCGGGTCGACGGCCTCTCCCTCCTCGTCGGCCTCCTGCGAGGGCAGGAGCATGCGGGCCTTGATGTTGATGAGGAGGGCCGCCATGTAAATGAAATCGCCCACCCCGTCGAGGTCAATCTTCTCCATCACCCGCACGTAGGCGAGGTACTCGTCGGCGATGCGGGCGATGGGGATGTCGTAGATGTCGATCTCGTCCCGCTTGATAAAAAACAGGAGCAGGTCCATCGGCCCCTCGAATTGCTCCAGCTCAACGCGGTACATGGCGGAGGATGGCGGTTTACCGAGGTGTGAGGAAGTTTGTAAATCGTTTTTGCGTGTGGCGCTCCGGTGTGCTCGAACGCACAAAGGTTGCGTATGGGCGTGTGGGCGTTTTTCCTCCACACTCCCAAACGCCCAAACGCGCTCCTACACGAAAGGCGAGAGCCGGAGGGCCCTCGCCGATCGCTCGTGCAGATGCGTGTGGAGCCGGGATGGTGGACCCGGCGGACGCTCGGGACGGTTAGTTGTTTTTCTGACCGTCCTCGTCCACGAACGGCTTCCGCGTGAGACGCATCTTGCCGTCGTCGTGGACCTCGAGGAGATGGACCTTCACCTTGTCGCCCACGGCGAAGTAATCGTCGACGTTTTCGACGTAGTCGTGGGAGATCTCGGAGACGTGAAGGAGACCCGTTTTCTCGGGCATGATCTCCACGAACGCGCCGAAGTCGCGAATGCCCTTGACGGTGCCGACGTAGTCCTCGCCCTCCTCGGGCACCGCCACGATCTGCTTGATCCGCTCGATGGCCGCCTCGGCGTCGTCCTGATTGGTCGCCGCAATCGTCACGATGCCGACGCCTTCTTCTTCCTCAACGGCGATTTCCGTGTTCGTCTCTTCCTGCACGCTCTTAACGACCTTCCCGCCCGGGCCAATGACGGCACCGATGCGATCCGGATCGATGGTGAGCTTCGTGAGGCGCGGAGCGTGCTCGGAGAGCTCTGCCCGCGGCTCCGCAATCGTGTCCCGCATGCTGTCGAGGATGAAGGAGCGGGCCTCCCGAGCCTGCTTCAGGGCCTTCAGCATCACGTCCCGTGAGAGGCCTTCGATCTTCATGTCCATCTGGCAGGCCGTAATGCCGTCGGGGGTGCCCGTGATCTTGAAGTCCATGTCGCCCAGGTGGTCCTCCTGGCCGAGAATGTCGGTCAGGACGGTCGTCTGGTCGCCCTGCTTGACGAGGCCCATGGCGATGCCGGCCACCGGCTTGTCGATGGGCACGCCCGCCTCCATCAGGGCGAGGCTGCCCGCGCAGACGCTCGCCATCGACGAGGAGCCGTTCGACTCCATTACGTCGGCGTTGATGCGGATGGTGTACGGGAATTCGTCCTGCTCCGGAATGACCGGCCGCAGCGCCCGCTCGGCGAGCATGCTGTGCCCAATCTCGCGGCGCTTCGGCCCGCGCAGGTAGCTGGCCTCGCCCACGGAGAAGGGCGGGAAGCGATAGTGAAGATAGAACGGCTTGTCGGTGTCGGCGAAGACCTCGTCGACCGGCTGCACGTCCTCCGAGGTGCCGAGCGTCACCGAACCGAGCACCTGCGTCTCGCCCCGCGTGAAGATGGCGGACCCATGCACGCGCGGAAGATAGCCGACCTCCATCCAAAGGTCCCGGACGTCGGTCTGGTCCCGTTCGTCGATGCGCTTGCCTTCCTCAACAATCATGCTGCGCATCTCTGCCTTCTCCACCTCCCCGATGGCGTCGCGAATGTCCGAGGCGGTGTAGCCCTCGGGCGTCTCGGCCTCATCCCCGAGCACGTCGTCGACGGCCTCGTCCTTGATGTCGGAGATGCCGCCGTGAAAGATTTCCTTGCTGTAGGGGCCGTGGATGTGGTCCGCCACCTTCTGACCGTACTGCTGCTTCATGCGCTCCACGAGCTCCTCCGGCACCAGGTCGGCTTCCCACTCGAAGGGCTCCGGCTCGCCGGCCTGCTCCACGAGGCGCTCCTGCCCGCGGCAGAGCCGCCGGATCGACCGGTGGGCTTCGTCGAGGGCCTCGATCATGCTTTCCTCGCTAATCTCGTGGGCCTCGCCCTCCACCATCACGAGCGCATCTTCCTTCCCCGCCACCACGAGGTCGAGGTCGCTCTCCTCGGTCTGCTGCATCGTCGGGTTCACGATGTACTCGCCGTCTACGCGGCCCACGCGCACCTCGGCAAAGGGGCCCGCAAACGGCGCGCCCGACAGCATGAGGGCGGCGGACGACCCGACGCCGGCAATCACGTCCGCGTCGAAATCCTGCCCCGCCGAGATGACGAAGTTCACCACGTGAACGTCGTGGTAGAAGCCGTCCGGAAAGAGCGGCCGCACGGCCCGATCGATGAGCCGCGCCGTAAGCGTCTCCTTGTCGGTGGGACGGCCTTCTCGCTTGATGAATCCGCCCGGGACTTTTCCGCCCGCGGCAAACTTCTCTCGATAGTCAACGGTCAGAGGAAAGAAGTTCGACTCATTGACAGAGTCGCTGATCGTGGCGGTGGAGAGGACCATCGTGTCGCCCAGGCGGGCCACGACGGCCCCATCCGCCTGCTTGGCGATGCGGCCGGTCTCCAGAGAGAGCGACCGTTCAGGGACAAACTCAATGTCTTGGATCTTGGCTTCAGGCTTCATAAGGCTCAGTCTACTACGCTCAAAGTCAACAAAAGGCGAAAGGGGGTTCAGCACGCGGGCCGACGACCGGTGCCCGGCCGTCACTGCCCCGACATACAAAACGGCCCCCCGACAGTCGTCGGGACGCCGTGGGCAGGGACACTACTTCCGAAGCTCGAGCTCGTCTCGAATCGACCGGTAGCGCTCAATCTCGTTGTCTTCGAGATAATTGAGCAGCCGCCGACGCTTCCCGACGAGATCGAGCAGCCCGTGACGCGTGGAATTGTCGTTGGGATGCTCCTTGAGGTGCTCCGTAAGGCGTTGAATCCGCTTTGTAAAGATTGCGATTTGCACCTCGGGAGTTCCCGTGTCGTCCGGTCCGTTGCCGAACCGGTCTACAAGTTCCTGTTTCTCTTCCTTGGTAATCATCGTGCAGTGTGAGTACCTCTTTAGATTGTGCCATGCTAAAGAAGAAACCGCGATTCCTGTGGGGGTCGCGGGAAAACACGCCCAACTTCTTCGCCGCCCCTGCGAAGCGGGGCGGCAGGGAGCCGTCAGGCGGTGGCTCCGATAACGCTTTTACAATGCTCTTCGTCTTCCGAAAGTTGCGCCGCCAGGGCCTCCGCCGACTCAAACTTCTGTTCGTCTCGCAATCTTTGCAGGAACTGAACAGAGAGGCGCTCTCCGTACAAATCGCCCTCGAAGTCGAGGAGATGTACCTCCACCGTCACGTCCATTTCGTCGAAGGTGGGTCGGCGACCGATGTTCATCATCCCGCTCCGCTGTTGGCCGTCGGGAAGCGTCACCGTGGTGGCGTACACGCCGCGTTTCGGGACGAGCTTGCGGACATCCTCGAGGGCCAGGTTGGCGGTTGGATATCCGAGTTGGCGGCCCCGTCCCTTCCCCCACGCTACGATACCCTCAAGCTGGTAGGGCCGCCCCAGCCGCTCGTTCGCCTCCTCGATGGCCCCCTCGTCCCGAAGCAGAGACCGGATGGCGCTCGACGACACAATGTCGCGGTCCACATGCTGCGGGGGAATGACATCGATCTCGAACCCGAAGTGATCGCCGAGATCGCGGAGCAGCTCTACGTCGCCGGCCCGATCCTTCCCGAACCGGTGGTCGTAGCCGACGGTGACCTCCTGCAGTCCAATCTGTGTGACCAGCACGTCCCGGACGTACTCCTTGGGGCCGAGCTGGGCAAACTCCGTCGAGAACGGAACGACGACGAAGCGATCGAGGCCGAGCTCCTCCAGTAGATCGGCCCGCTCGGCGACCGTCGTGAGCAGGGGCACCTCTTCCTTCTGGACGACGGTGCGCGGGTGTGGATCGAACGAGACGAGCGTGCTGGGGCCCGATTGCTCCTCGGCCCGCTGCTTCAGGTACTCGATGATCGCCCGGTGTCCCCGATGGACGCCGTCGAACGTTCCCACGGTCACGACCGAGCGGTCGTCGTGGGTGATCTCGTCCCAGCCAATTTCGCGCTTCATAACCGGAATCGGATCGTCGTCCTATGATAGCGTCTCCTCCAGTGCCGCCAGCGTCCAACTGTCGTCCACCGAAAACGCCGCGATGTCCGTCCGGCGGAGGGCCGTAAGGTGCGCCCCCACCCCCAGTGTCTCGCCCAGATCGCGGGCCAGCGCCCGGATGTAGGTCCCTTTCGAGCACTCGATCCGGACGGTGAGATCCGGGGACGCCCATTCCATCAGTTCAAAGCGGTCGACGCGCACCTGTCGCGGGGGACGGTCCACGGTCTCGCCCCGGCGGGCCTTTTCGTAGAGCCGCTCGCCGTCCACCCGCACTGCCGAGTACATGGGCGGCACCTGCTCGATGGGACCGAGAAAGGACTCGCGGGCCTCGTCGATGTCCGCCCGGGTGATCCCTGACGGATCGGTGCGCTTCACGACCTCGGTCTCGGTGTCGTAGGAGGGCGTCGTTTCGCCGAGGCGAAGGGTGGCCTCGTAGGTTTTGGGCAGGTGCATGCAGGCTGCCTGCAGGCGCGTGGCGGGCCGGGCCACGAGGATGATGAGCAGGCCGGTCGCCATGGGGTCGAGCGTGCCGGCGTGCCCCACCTTCTGCACCTCGGTGCCCTCTCGAACGGTCTCCACGACATCGAACGACGGGAGGCTTCTCGGCTTATCCACCGGGAGAATCGCGCCCTCCCCCCACGTCGCCGGACGATCGGGGGGCGTGTACACCATCTCCGGCGGAATGTCGCGCTGGGCGGCGGCGGACGGCACGGAATCGTTTCGGGGTCGGATTCGCGATGAGGCAAGGAGCGAGTAGCAACCCGCCGGCGGCGTGATGTTACTCGAGGTCCTCGGGAGACTCCTCCGCGTCTCCGAGGCGGCGCTCCCGCTCTTCCCGGATGCGGTCAAAGAGCGTTTCCATGCGCTTGGCCTTCTCCAGCGATTCGTCGTGAAAGAACTTGAGCTCCGGAATCTCGCGGACCTGATGTCGGATTCGAGAGGCCAGCTTTTCCCGAATGTCATCGGTGAGGGCTTTGAGCTGTCGGAAGGTGGCCTCGCGCTCCTCGGAGGTGTCGCCCATCACGCTCGCGTACACGTACGCGATGGAAAGGTCGCCCGTGACACGAGTCCGGGTGATCGTCACCATCGGCTGGAGCTGGTCCGAATAGTCTCGCTGAAGGATGCGGGCAACTTCCCGCTGAACGAGCTCCGCAACGCGTTCGGTGTGAATACTCATCTCCGGCAGGGGGTCAGGTGAATCGTCAGAGGACGTACTCTCGGGGCACGGACGGCGCCCGGGACTCGGGGGGTCAGACCTCAAGCTCCCGCTGCTCCTCGACGACCACGTAGGTTTCGAACTCGTCGCCCACCTTCACGTCGTCGAAGTTCTCGACTGAGAGCCCGCACTCGTACCCGCTCTGGACCTCTGTCACGTCGTCTTCGAAGCGTCTGAGGGAGCCAATCTCGCCTTCGTACTGCACCACACCGTCGCGCACGACGCGAATCTTGTGATTCCGACTGACGGTGCCCTCGTTGACGTAGCAGCCTGCCACCGTACCCACGTCGGGGACGCTGAACGTCTCGCGCACCTCGGCACGGCCCTCGGTCTCTTCGCGGCGCTCGGGCGAGAGGAGCCCTTCGAGGGCATCCCGCACGTCTTCGATGGCCGAGTAGATGACCGAGTAGGTTCGGATGTCGACCTCCTCGCGGCCGGCGGCCTCGCGGGCACCGGAGGTGGGGCGCACCTGGAAACCCAGAATGATGGCGTCGGACGCCCGAGCCAGCATCACATCGCTCTCGGTGATGGCGCCCACGCCGCTGTGGATGACGTTGACGGCCACCTCGTCGGTCCTCAGCTTGAGCAGGGCGTCGGAGAGGGCCTCCACCGAGCCGCCCACGTCGGCCTTGATAATGAGGTTGAGCTCGTGGAACTCGCCCTCGGCCATCTGCCGGCTCACCTGATCGAGCGAGACCTGGCTCTGGCGCCGCAGCTCTTGCTCGCGGTGGATCCGCTGGCGCTCCTGCGCCACCTCGCGGGCTTCGCCTTCGCTATCCATGACCACGAACTGGTCGCCCACCTCGGGAGACCCGTCGCAGCCGAGCACGAGCGCGGGCTGAGACGGCCCGACCGATTCGATGCGGTTGTCTCGCTCGTCGAACATGGCGCGCACGCTGCCGCTGTGCATCCCCGCCAGGAAAGGATCGCCCGTCTCGAGGGTCCCGTTCTGCACGAGCACCGTGATGACGTTCCCACGGCCCTTCTCCAGGCGACTCTCGATGATGACGCCGGAGGCCTCCCGGTTCGGGTTGGCCTGCAGCTCCATGATCTCGGACTGCAGGATGACCTTGTCGAGCAGATCCTCAATCCCCTCGCCCGTCTCGGCAGAGACCTCGGCGGACTGGACATCGCCCCCGTACTGCTCGACGAGAACGTTTTGATCGGCAAGCTCGGCGCGCACCTTCTCGGCGTCGGCCTCGCGCTTGTCCATCTTATTGATCGCCACCACGATCGGCACGTCGGCGGCCTGCGCGTGGTTGATGGCCTCCTTGGTCTGCGGCATCACCGAGTCGTCGGCGGCCACCACCAGAATCACGATGTCGGTGGCCTTGGCGCCGCGGGCCCGCATGGCGGTGAACGCCTCGTGGCCGGGCGTGTCGAGGAAGGAAATGGCCTCGTCGTCGTGGCCGGTGAGCTCCACGTAGTGCGCCCCCACGTGCTGCGTGATGCCGCCCTCCTCCCCGGCCACCACGTTGGCGTTGCGAATATAATCGAGCAGCGAGGTCTTGCCGTGGTCGACGTGTCCCATCACGGTGACGACCGGCGCACGCGGTTCGAGGTCCTCCGGATCGTCCTCCTCCACGTCGAGCGTCTCCGTGTCCCGCTCCGCCACGAACTGAACTTCGTAGCCGTACTCGTCGGCCACAAACTCAATGGTCTCCGTGTCGAGCCGCTGGTTGATCGACACCATCATGCCCGCGTCGAACAGCGCGTCGATCACGTCGCTCACGGGCTCGCCGATGAGGTTGGCGAGCTCGCCGGTCGTGACGAACTCGGTGACCTCGAGGATATTTTCCTGCTCGCGCTTGCGCTCACGTCGGCGCTGTCGCTCCTTCTCGTGGCGCTCGCGGCGACGGCGGCGGCGACGCTGGCGCTCGCGGCTGGCTCCCTGCTCCAGCTCCTGAAGCGTCTCCTGAATCGTCTGCTCGATGTCCTCCTCGTCGGGACCGCCGCCCTTCTGTTTCTGCTTCTTCTGTTTTTTCTGTTTCCGGTCCTTCTGCTTCTTCTTGTCCTTGCTCTTGTCCCGCTTCTTTTTCTCCTTCTCTTCCTTTTTCTTGCGCTTGCGCTTGCGCTGCGGGCGCTGGAGCTGATCGCTGTCCATCGTGTCGACCACGTTCGGGCCCTGCAGGTGATAGCGGTCCGCCTTCACGGTCTCGTCTTCCTCCTCGCCCGCTGCTTCGCCATCGCCCGCGGCCTCCTCCCCTTCCGCGACTTCGCCGGTCGCCTCGGTCGCTTCTTCGGACGGCGCCTCTGCGGTCGTTTCCGCCGTGTCCGTCCCGGTCGCCTCCGGCTCCTCGGTCTCCTCAGCCGGCGCCGTTTCGGGCTCCTCCTCAGCGACGGGCTCCTCGTCTTCCGCCGGTTCCTCAGTCGGTTCTTCGGGCAGCGCTTCCGTGGCTTCGAGAGCCTCCTCGTCGGACTCTTCGGGCTCAACGTCGGCTTCAGCGGTCGGGGCTTCCTCCCCAGCTTCCGCTGCCTCGTCTACGGTCTCCTTTCCCGTCTCCTCTTCGGGGACCTCCGCCGCCGGTTCAGGAGATTCCTCCGTCGCCTCTTCGGCCGGAGCCGGTTCCTCGGCGGCTTCGGGCTCCTCGGGCGCCTCCTCTACAGCTTCGGTCGCCTGCGCCTCTTCCTCGTCGGACGGCTCAGGTTCGGGCTCGGGCTCCTGCTCTTCCCCGAGCGTGGCCACCTCGTCCCGCTGCGGACCGCCCCCGTCCTCCTGAGAACGAAGCTCCCGAATGCGAGCGGCCGCTTCTGCATCGTCGGCATACTTCTCCCGCAAGACGAGGTACGCCTCTTCGTCCACGATCTTCGCATTGAGACCGGCGCCGGAGAGGGCGTCCTCGTAGCCTTCGTCCTCCAAAAACTCGACCACGCGGTCCTGTGAGACATTCAGCTCCCGGACGACCTGGAAGAGTTTCTGCTCTTGAAAGTCTTTCGTCTTGGTTGCCATATGGCAATCGGTTGGTGCTCAGTCACCTGCGAAACAGAGAACAAGCCGTTCGCCTGTTCGACGAATCCGTCACGACTTGACCTCCGATTCTCCTTGAACGGGTTCAGACTCTTCAGCAGCCGCATCCGACGCCTCGCTCGGCGGCGGCTCCCCGGCTTCCGTCGTATCCTCCTCGGTCGTCGCCCCGTCGGTCGACGCCGACTCAGCCTCGTCATCTTCCGGTTCAGCCTCATCATCCTCCGGCTCGGCGCCAGCTTTCGGCGCAGCATCCGCCTCGACGGTCGACGCCTCTTCCGTATCCTCGACGGAGTCGGGATTCTCCTCCGTCCCCCTCTCGCCGCCCCCGGTTTCGCGTTCAGCAGCCTCCGCCTGTTCGGACGCCTCCTCGGGCGATTCCTCCGGGGCTGCCGAATCGTCCGTTGTCTCCCCAGCCCGTTCTCGGGCCCGTCCTTCATCGGCCGGTTCGCTGGGGGAGGTTCCGTCCGCCTCGGTCTCTCCGGGGGCGCCCACGGACTCCACGGTAAAGCGCTCCTGCCGGATCGCCTCGATGATGCCCGGTCCCTTCTCGAATTCCGTCTCGATGATCTCCAACACGCGCTCAGCGATCTCGCGCTCCAGATCCGCGCGCCGAGACAAGGCATCCACCGAGAGCTCGAGCACGGCCTTCCCGGTATCACACCCGATCCGCTTGAGCTTCTCGATCGTCTCGTCTGAAAGTTCATCGCCAAACTGCTCGATGTCAATGTCCTCTTCGTCCGGCGGAATTTCGCGGTAGACGTCGAGTTCAAATCCGGTCAATCGCGAGGCGAGCTTGATGTTGACCCCCCGCTTGCCGATGGCCTGGCTCACCTCGTCGGCCGGCACCTCGACGCGGGCCCGGGGCGGATCCTCGTCTTCGTTCAGGGTCACATTCGTCGGCTCGGCCGGAGACAGCGCCCGGGCAATGAGTTCCTTCGGATCGTCCGACCACTGCATCACGTCGATATTCTCGTCCGAGAGCTCCCGAACGACAGCGTTGATCCGAACGCCCTTCACGCCCACGCAGGCCCCCACGGGATCTACCTTTTCGTCGTGACTTGCCACCGCCACCTTGGCGCGGTCGCCCGGAATCCGGGCCACCTTCTTGATTTCGACGATGCCGTCGTGCACCTCGGGGACCTCCACCTCGAACAGACGCTCCATGAAGACCGGGGAGGTCCGGCTCATTACAACCTGCGGGTCGCTGCCGGCGTCCCGGCGCACCTCCTTCACGACCGCTCGAAGCATGTTTCCTTTCCGGTAGTGATCGCCCGGAACCTGCTCGTCGCGGGGCAGAGCCAGCTCGGTGTCCTCGTGCATCAAAAGCGTCTCGTGCTGGCGCACCTGGTAGATCTCGCCGACCACGATTTCCCCAATCAGCTCGGTGTATTCCTGGTAGATCTGTTCCTTCTCGATGTCGCGAATGCGCTGGCGGAAGGTCTGCCGCGCCGTCATGACGGCCCGCCGCCCAAACTCACTAATGTCCAGCTCGCCGGCCACCTCGTCGTCCACCCCAAAGCCTTCATCGATCGCCTTGGCGTCGGAGAGCTTAATCTCCGTGACGGGGTCCTCAAGGTCCCACTCGCCCACAACCTCCTGAATGTGGAGGATCTGAATGTCGCCCTGGTTCGGATTAAAGATAATCTCGAAGGCCTCATCCGACCCGTACCGCTTGCGGAGCATTGCGCGAAAGACATCCTCGACGATGATCTGCAGCGTGTCCCGATCCATGTCTTTGGACCGGGCAATCTCCCCAAATGAGGCAATCAGGTCTTCGCTTCGCATAATCCGTCTCGTCCTGTGAAGAAGTACGTCCGCTCAGATCGGCGCTCAAAGCCTCGCGTCGTCACCAGGGCAGCTCAATCCGCGCCTGTGTGATCGCTGCGTAGGGAAGCTGAAGGCGCTCCGCCGAGGGTAGCTCAAGCTCAATCATTTCGTCATTGGCATCCGTCAAGTCCCCGACCACAATTTCTTCTTCGTCCTCATCTTTAAATCGTACACGCAACGTGCGTCCAACGTTCTTCCGATACTGCTGGGGCATCGTCAAAGGACGCTTAATCCCCGGCGAGGAAAGCTCCAACTTGTAGCTTCCCTCGACCGCGTCCTCCACGTCGAGTAAAAACCCTACCTCTTTGCTAATCAGCGCAAGGTCGTCGTGTCCCATCTCGTCTTCGGAATCCACGTATACTTCGACGACGCGCGTTCCCTCGTGCCCCCGCACCTCTACGTCCACCAAAAAGTAGTCGGTCCCGGCAATCACCTCTTCGGTGAGGCCGCGCACCCGATCAGCAAGTTGCTGCTGCGTGGGATTCACGAAGATAATTCGTCGGTCCAAAAAATACGATCGCTCTCAGCATCGATACGCGGCGGCGTGTCGCTGCGGTGCAAAAAAGCGCCCGACCCGACAGGCGGGACGAGCGCCAACCGCGACTCCAGGTCCCCGAAGCCGCCCTTCCAACTCATGATCGGGAAGCCGCCATGAGCACGAAAAGGTGGCGCCTGCGGCCACCTTTCCCGCTGAAATCCAGCGTGACACGACAAATGCGTATCGAGACTGGTAACGACTTCCCCCGCTCGATGTTTCTGACCGGACCCTTCAGCAAAAGAAGCAGGACCTGAGGAACCGACCCGTCGAGATAACGCCGTTACACGGGAGAGGTGTCCCGGTCCTTCTTGCCCTTCAACAGATAGGCCTTGATCAACGGATCCAGCTTTTCCCCATCGAGCACGGACTCGGCATCTTCAATTTTCGTCTCCGTCCGATGATCGTTCACCATCGTGTATGGGTGCAGGACGTACGAGCGGATCTGACTGCCCCACTCGATGCTCTTCTTCTGGCTCTCGATCTTTTCTTTCTCTCGCTCCTGGATCTCGCGTTCGGCCTGGTAGATGCGGCTCTGGAGCATCTTCCGCGCACGACGGCGATTCTGGTGCTGACTCCGCTCCTGCGTGCACGCGGCGCGGACGGTGGTTTCCTCCCCATTCGAGAGCTCGCCAGTCCAGATGAGACGCACGCCGGTTTCGACCCGGTTGACGTGCTGCCCGCCCTTGCCCCCCGACCGAAACGTCTGGAGCTCGATCTCGCCCTCGCTCAGGTCCACGCTGATGCTGTCGTCCACCTCGGGGTAGACGAAGACGCTGGCGAACGAGGTGTGGCGCCGCCCGTCCGCATCAAACGGCGAGATCCGGACCAGCCGATGGACGCCGGTCTCGCTCTTCATTCGGCCGTAGGCGTACTCCCCGCTCACGTTTAGCGTCGCGCTCTTGATGCCCGCCTCCTCCCCGGGCTGCTGGTGGAGAAGCTCCGTCTCGTAGTCCTGCGCCTCGGCCCAGTGCACGTACATGCGAAGCAGCATTTCGGCCCAGTCCTGGCTCTCGGTGCCCCCGGCGCCCGGGTTGATGTTGACGATGGCGTCCCGCTCGTCGTCGGGGTCGTCGAGGAGGCTCTCCAGCTCCAGCCGATCAAGTTTCTTCTCAAGCGCGCGGGCCTCCGCGCTGATTTCATCGTCCATGTCCTCGTCTTCTTCCTCCGCAAGGAGCTGGAGCGTCTCGATATCCTCGGCCTGCTCTTTCACCTCCTCCCAGGCCTCAATCCACTCTTCTTCCCGGGCGATGCGCTTTTCGATCTCCGTCGCCCGGTCCGGATCGTCCCAGAAGTCCGGGTCCATCCGTTCCTGGTTCAGTTCCTTGACGGTCATGCGGCGATCGTCTACGTCAAAGATAGCCCCCGAGCGCCTCCACGCGCTCGATAAGCTGTTCGAGGTCCTCGTCTGAGTACGTGCTCATTGCGACGCAAGTGGTTGAAATTCAGGGAGATAAATCGAACGTTCAGTGAGATTTTTCAACTTCCGCATTCGCACGGTTGTTTCTGTTTCGCTCAGTCACGATGCCGCGTCACGAAGCGGTCGATTCGGGTGAGCGCCTTCTTGATGTCGGCGAGGCCGGTGGCGTAGGAGCAGCGCACGTATCCCTCCCCGCTCGGCCCGAAGGCGGTGCCGGGGACGCAGGCCACCTTCTCCTCCTTTAGCAGCGTCTGCGCGAAGTCTTCCGAGGACAGTCCGGTGGGCGTGATGTCGGGAAAGCAGTAGAAGGCGCCCTCCGGCTCGAAGGTCGGGAGCCCTGCGGTATTCAGGCCCCGCACGATGGTCCGGCGGCGCTCGTCGTAGCTCTGCCGCATCTCTTCGAGATCCTCCCGGCCGTCCCGCAGCGCGGCGATGGCTCCCTCCTGCGCCATGGTCGGCGCGCTCATGATCATGTACTGGTGCACCTTGTGCATCGCCTGCAGGAGCGGCGCCGGGGCACACGCGTACCCGATGCGCCACCCGGTCATCGCGTAGTTTTTGGAGAAGCCGCCCAGCAGCACGGTGCGCTCGCGGAGGCCCTCCACAGTAGGAACGCACACGTGCCCCCGCTCGCGAGCCGTGCCGTAAATGAGCTGATCGTAAATTTCGTCCGAGACGACCATCAGGTCGTGGTCGGCGACGAGCTCGGCAATCTCGCGCAGCGTTTCCCGCCGCAGCACCGCCCCGGTCGGATTGTTGGGGTAGCCGAGGAAGAGAACCTTCGACCGCTCGGTAATGTGGGGTTCGATGTCGGCGGCCGTCACCTGGAAGTCGTTCTCGACGTGGGTGGGAACGTGCACTACGTTGCCCCCGGCAAAGCGGGCGGAGGGGCCGTAGGAGACGAAGCAGGGCTCCGGGATGAGCACCTCGTCGCCCGGATCGAGGAGGGCCTGCATCGCCAGCTGCATCGCCTCGCTGCACCCGACCGTCGCGATAATCTCATCCTCCGGATCGTAGGAGAGCCCAAAGCGCTCCTCGTAGTCCTCAGCAATGAGCGCCCGGAGCTCCGCCATTCCGGCGTTCGAGGTGTAGCTCGTGCGTCCCTTCTCCAGCGAGTCGATCCCGGCCTCCAGCACCGGCTCCGGCGACACAAAATCGGGCTCGCCGATGCCGAGCGAGATGACGTCGTCCATCGTGGCGGCGATGTCGAAGAACCGGCGGATGCCACTCGGAGGCGTCTCCTGGACGCGCTCCGACACGTACGAGCCGAGGTCGCGGGTCGTCGTTGCGGGGGAAGCCATGAGGACGGGGCAGCGAAGAAGTTGGACAAAGCGGTGACGGGCACACGTACTTTCCCATCTCTGGGAGGTTCACCAAGGGACGTTCCATCACTTCCCCAATTGTACTTTGGCGCTGCGGCACGTAGGTTTGGAAACGTGCGTTCTCTTCTCGACCGCCCGACAAATCCCTGCTCCGTATGTCTGACACGTTTGAGAACTACATCGACGGTCGCCGGCAAGACGCGACCACCCAGCAAACCTTCGAGAACCGAAATCCCGCCGACCCCGACGACCTCATCGGCCACTTCCCCGACTCGGGCCCGACCGACGTGGACGAGGCGGCCGCCGCGGCCCGCGATGCACTTGATGAGTGGAGCAGCACCCCCGCCCCCGATCGTGGCAAGATTCTCAAGGCCTCGGGCGACCTGCTCACCGAGCGAAAGGAGGACATCGCCCGCTCGATGACCCGCGAGATGGGCAAGCCATTTTTCGAGACAAAGGGCGACGTGCAGGAGGCCATCGACACCGCCTACTACGCGGCCAGCGAGACGCGGCGCCTCTTCGGCACAACTGTCCCGAGCGAGCTGCCCGACAAGATGAACATGGCCATCCGCCGCCCGCTCGGGGTGTGCGGTATTATTACGGCCTGGAATTTCCCAGTGGCCGTCCCGTCCTGGAAAATTTTTCCCGCCCTCGCCGCCGGCAACACCATTCTCTTCAAACCCAGTGAGGACGCCCCGCACAGCGGACTGCGTTTCGTCCAGACTCTGATCGAGGCCGGCATCCCGGATGGGGTGATCAACGTGGTGCACGGGGCCGACGAAGCAGGCGAAGCGCTCGTGGAGCACCCGGAGGTGGACGCCCTCGGCTTCACCGGCTCCTACGAGGTAGGCACCTCCATCGCCGAAACGTGCGGCCGCCTCAACAAGCCGATCTCACTGGAAATGGGCGGCAAGAACCCGATGATCGTCATGGAGGACGCCGACCTGGACCTCGCTCTCGAAGGAGCCATCTGGGGCGCCTACGGCACCACCGGGCAGCGGTGTACGGCCACGAGCCGCCTCATCTGCCACGAGGCGGTCCACGACCGCTTCGTCGAGATGATTCAGGCCGAGGCGGAAATGCTCGTTCTCGGCGACGGCAACGACGACGGCACGGACGTAGGCCCGCTCATCAACGAGGCGGCTGTCGACACGGTGCACCGCTACGTGGAGATCGGGCAGGACGAGGGCGCCACGCTGGTCATGGGCGGTTCCCCCGCGACGGTCGACGGCCTCGAGGGCCATTTCTACGAGCCCACGCTCTTTACGGATGTGACGCCGAACATGACGATCGCGCAGGAGGAAATCTTCGGCCCGGTGCTCGCGACCTTTGAGGTTAGCTCCTACGAGGAGGCCGTGGAGGTGGCCAACAATACGAAATTCGGCCTCTCCTCCTCCATCTACACGCAGGACGTCAACCGGAGCTTCCAAGCCATGCGCGATCTCGATGCGGGCATCACGTACGTGAACGGCCCCACGATTGGCGCAGAGGCGCACATGCCCTTCGGAGGCGTCAAGGGCACGGGAAATGGCCAACGGGACGGCGGCTATGCGGCCTTCGAATTCTGGACGGAGCACAAGACGATTTACGTCGACTACTCCGGCCAGCTTCAAAAGGCCCAGATGGACTCGGTCGACCCCCGACGGTAGTCGGGACATATACTGAGCCGACTCCGAGAGCAAAGGATGTGCGATTTCCGCCCATGCGGGTGGTGATGTTGCTCACACATCACCATCCATTTTCTTGTGGGTCCCCCACATTTTAGTTTCGGAGATACTCGTCATCTTCCCGCGCCCGAACGACTGCCTTGTAGCTGTCGTCCTCCTGCTGGGCCGAACGGACAATCACGGTCTCTTTCCCGAACCGGCGGTAGAGGAGATTGCGCAGATTCTGGATGTCGTTCTTCTCCAGATCAGAGAGTACGATCGCTTCATCGTCGTCGATCTCACTCCATTTCTGGGCGATGGGCTCATACTGAGAGGTACGACCCCGACCTCCGCTCGCTCCGAGTTCACGCTCGGCGTCCTCTTGGTCCATAACTTCCATTTGAAATTCTGTTGCCATGATTCTAGATACGATGGTTACTGGGGTTCGCAGTCACTTTGAATTTATAGCTGAATGAAAAGTTCCCCCTTTCTCCATCCTTCATGCAATGTATCCCTTCTATTTTGAGGTTGAACGTGCTTTGTCACACGTTCCGATACGTTCACAGTACCGAGTCGGACTCGAACGCGATTATGCACCCATGTTAAAAACGTACCCATGCTCGATCTTCCCTGCCCGTTGACCTTCGATAAACACGACCGATCGGAGATGCTCGACCTGGTCAAACCGCTCTTCCACCTCGCAGAACGTCACGGTGGCCTCGGGAAAGGCCGCTGAGAGCTCCCGACACGGCGCTTCCAAACTCGCACTCTCTTCCAGCGCGCTCGCGGCGGCAAACCGGAGGGCCGGGAGCGCCTCCCTCTCTTCCCGGTCCTCCATCGGATGGGGCTCGAATCCGTGCTTCTCAAGGAGCGGATGCGAGCGAACCGCCTCGGGATCGCTGGGGGCCGAAACAAGCAGATACGTGACGACAGTCGCCATCGGGAAAGGCTACGAATCGGTTCGGGAGGGGCGATACGGGTCTGCCCCTGGAGACCACGAGGACCGCTCGCCGTCGGGACGGAGGTCGACGACGTGGGCGTCGGGAGCGTGACGCCTGTGGACGTGGGCCTCCAGATGCAGCCAGGCGTCGGTCGCGTCGAGAATTGCACTGTCACTCGTTACAACCGGATTCGACGTGCTCCGGAGCGTAGCGTCAACGTCCTCTTCCTCCTCAAGTGCCCACGCAAAATCCGGTTCGGGCGACGCGTTCTCCAGCCGCCCCTTCACACGCCCGACGTTGGAAACCGACCGATCGAGATGCCAGGTAACCTGCTCGGGACGGAGGGCCCGTAGCGTATCTGTGAGCCGTTCGATGGCCGGATTTGTTTGACGGACGATCTGGTACGTGCCTTTCAGCGGGTTCACGTCCCGGTAGGCCGTGTCGCGTCCCACGAACAGGTACGCGCCGCCGAGCGCCGCCTCTACGGTGATGAGGGCATTGAAGGCATCGATGTCGACTGTCTGTCCGGCCACATCCGTCGGGGAAAGACGGGCTCGCAGGCGGTGTGCCCGCTCGGCATCGCTGCAGGCAGAGCGAGTGACGGCATTTCGCTGCCGCCGCTTCAGTCGATAACGATTCCCCACGAGCTTTTGGGCGGCCGGTCCGCTGTATCCACGACTGCGCAGCCACGAAAGGTCCCGCACGGCGGCCCGGAGCCGCGCGTACCGGGCGGCGCCGAACTGCTCGGCATCCTCGGGATGGGCACCGCGATTGGAGGGCATCGCTGCGGCTCATCCGTCTGTTGAGGTGCTGTGCGACTACGGACGGCCCTACGTCCGCTTGCGGGCCACCCCCTGTTCATAGGCGGTCTGGGACACCGCCTCTGAGACCCGGGTAACGACCTCCTTGTCGAACACGCTGGGGATGACGTAGTCCGGCGTCAAATTAGGGTCGTCGATCGTCTCGGCAATCGCCTCGGCTGCCGCAATTTTCATTTCGCCCGTAATGGCCGCCGCCCGACAATGCAGCGCCCCCTTAAACAGGCCCGGGAAGCACAGAACGTTGTTGATCTGATTGGGATAATCGCTGCGGCCCGTGGCCATGACTGTCACGTGGGGATAGGCCAATTCCGGCATGATTTCGGGACGGGGATTGGCCATCGCAAACACGATCGGGTCGCGGGCCATGCGCTTCAGGTCCTCCACGTCGATGAGGTCCGGGACGCTCAGGCCGATGAACACGTCAGCCCCTTCCATGACCGCCGACAGGGTCCCCCCGTCCACCGACGGGTCCGTCATCTCGGCGTACCGCTCCTTGGCGGCGTTGAGGTCATCCCGCCCAGAAGTGACGGGCCCGCTGCTGTCGACCCCCACGATGTCCTCCACTCCCATCCGCAACAGCATCTCGGTGACGGCCGTGCCCGCAGCCCCGATCCCCGCCATTACGACCTTGATGTCTTCGAGGGCTTTCTCCACAACCCTCAGGGCGTTCAGGAGGGCCGCGACCGCCACGACGGCCGTTCCGTGTTGATCGTCGTGGAAGACCGGAATGTCCAGGTCCTCCTTCAGGCGCTCCTCGATCGCAAAGCAACGCGGGGCCGCGATGTCTTCGAGGTTGATGCCGCCGAACACCGGGGCGATGCGCCGGACGGTGTCCACAATCTCATCGACGTCGGTCGTATCGAGGCAGACCGGGAAGCCGTTCACGCCCGCAAACTCCTTGAGGAGCTGGGCCTTGCCCTCCATCACCGGAATCGCGGCCTCCGCCCCCGTGTCGCCGAGCCCCAGCACGGCCGTGCCGTCCGACACCACGGCCACCGTGTTGCTCTTGATGGTGAGCCGGTGCGCATCCGCGGGCGTCTCGCGGATCGCCTCGGAAACGCGCGCGACGCCGGGGGTGTAGGCCATCGAGAGCTGATCCCGCGTCTGGAGGGGCGACCTGCTTTCCACCTCCAGCTTTCCGCCCAGGTGCAGGAGGAAGGTGCGGTCGGAAATGTTGATGACCTCCACCCCGTCGATCTCTCGGATCTCCTGCACGATCGACTGCGCGTGGTCGTCGCTCCGCGTGTTAATGGTAATATCGCGGGTCAGCTCCTCCTTCTCGGCCCGGACGATGTCGATGGCCCCAATGTTGCCCCCCTTCTCCCCAATCACGCCCGTGACCCTTGCGAGCATGCCGGGGCGATTGGCAATCAGCACCCGAACCGTGATCGAATTGCTGGCACTCGGCAGATATTCTTCGTTTTCTTCCATGTAAAAATGCGTGTCTGGTGTCAGATCGGGCGAGCGAATGCGGGTAAGGTCCTGCCTGGGCACCGGCGGGACGCGCCAAAGCAAAAGGGACGACCTCCGGGGGAGAAGCCGTCCCTTCAACACAATGCGTGATCCCTCAGGAGGACGCGCCTGCGGTTAGCTGCCCACCGAGCCCGTCTCGTCAAACTCGTCGAGCGCCTCCGAAATCTCCTCGGCGTACGCCGACCCGATGCCGTCCAGCTCCGTCAGGTCCGACTGCTGTTGGGCCTCGCGGAGCTCAGCGAGTGAGTGTACGCCGGCATTTTCGAGACGCGAGACGCGCGGGAAGTTTTCTGGGAAGCCCGACGCCTCGTCGAACGCCGCCTCTTCGTCAGAGGTCTCCTCCGCTGCAGAGGTCTCCTCCGCTGCGGCGTCCCTGTCCTCCTCCGCTTCCGCCTCAGACGACTCGGCCGTCTCGTCGGCCTCATCAGTGTCTTCCTGATCAGTCTCTTCCTGATCCGTGTCTTCCTCGTCGGTGTCGGACGCCGGTTCCTCGGCCGACTCTTCGGCTTCCTGCGCGGCCTCACGCCGCTCCTCCTCTTCCATCTCGCGACGGAGGTCGGCCAGGCCGGAGAGCTCGCCGAGCGTGGTGGGCCCGGTCGTGGGCTCCTCCTCTTCTTGCTGCTGCTCCTGAAAGTCGCGCACCGCTTCTTCCCGCTCGCGCTCTTCCTCGCGTTGCTGGCGCTCCTCTTCCTTCCGTTCCTCCTCGCGCTCGGCCTCCTCCTTGGCCGTCTCGCTGAGGACGATGTCCTTCTTGTCCTTGTCGAAGCGAATGACGCGGAGGTCGAGCTCGTCGCCCTCGTGGTAGTGATTTTTGAACTCCTTGGGCCCCCGCTTGAGCTCGCTGCCGGGCACGAAGGCCTCGACGTCGAGCGGGAGCTGCACCACGAGGCCCTTGTTCTCCACGCGGATGACCTCGCCGGTCGTGTCGTTGCCTTCCTCGTAGGCATCGGCAAACTGATCCCACGGGTTCGTCTTCACCTGCTTGTGACCGAGGGAGATGCGGCGGCGGTCCTCGTCGATATTGAGGATGACCACGTCGAGCTCCTGGTCCTCCTCCACCATGTCGCCCGGATGCCGAATCTTCTTGGTCCAGGACAGGTCCGAGACGTGGACGAGGCCGTCGATGCCGGGCTCGATCTCGACGAAAACCCCAAAGTTGGTGATGTTGCGCACGGTGCCGGTGAGCCGCGTGCCTGCCGGGTACCGATCGCTGATGCCCTCCCACGGGTCGGGCTCCAGCTGCTTCATGCCGAGGGAGATCTTCCGTTCCTCCTCGTCGATGTTGAGGATCTTGACGTCCACAACCTGCCCCAGCGACACCATCTGGCTGGGGTGCTCGATGTGGCGCGTCCACGACATTTCGCTGATGTGGACGAGCCCCTCGATGCCCTTCTCGATCTCGACGAACGCCCCGTAGTTGGTGATCGAGACGACCTTGCCTTCCACGACGTCGTCCTCAGCGTACTGGTCGCCGATCTTGTCCCAAGGGTGATCCCGAAGCTGTTTCAGCCCCAGGGAGATGCGCTGACGTTCCTCCTCGTAGTCGAGCACGACGACTTCGAGCTCCTGGTCGAGTTCCACGACCTCGCTCGGGTGAGAAACACGCCCCCAGGAGAGGTCCGTGATGTGAAGAAGGCCGTCAACGCCGCCGAGGTCGATGAAGACGCCGAAGTCGACGATGTTCTTGACGGTTCCTTCGAGCACCTGCCCCACCTCCAGCTCCTCGAGAATCTCTTGCCGCTGTTCTTCGAGCTCGTGCTCAATGAGCTCGCGGTGGGAGACGACGATGTTCTCGTTCCCCGGATTAAGCTTGACGATCTTAAACTCCATCCGGGTGTCCAGGTACGCTTCGAAGTCGCGCACTGGACGAACGTCAATCTGCGAGCCCGGCAGAAATGCCTCCATGCCGTCGAAAAGTTCCACGATCATGCCGCCCTTGATACGGCGGATAATCGTTCCCTCGACAACCTCCTCGCTCTCGTAAATCTCCTGAACTCGCTGCCAGCGCCGAACCTTGTCGGCCTGCTCCTTCGACAGAACAAGCTGGCCGTCCCGGTCTTCCTTCCGTTCGAGGTAGACCTCAACCGTGTCCCCAAGATGAAGGTCCTCGCCCTTAAACTCATCGATCGGGACGATTCCGTCACTCTTGTACCCAATGTCGATGACCACGTAGTCTTCATTGATGCGAAGCACGCGGCCTTCGACAATGTCCTGCTCCCGGACGTCGATGGCGGTCTCGTCGACAACCTGCCGGAATTGGTCGTACACCGGATCGTCGGTGTGGGACCGGTCGTCGGTTTCGAGTTCATCGAGCGAGACCGTCTGCCCGTACGTCTCCCCGGTAAAGCCCTGGGCCTCCTCGGTTCGTTCGAGCTCATCGGCGGAGACCGTGCGGGTCGGCTCTTCGAAGTCCGACACGTCGATGGACGCCTCGTCGCCCGATGGTATCGGGAGGTCCTGCGAGGCTTCCTCGACCGCTTCCTCGAGAATGCGATTCACGAATCCCTGCTCCTCGGGCGGCTCCGGAACGGTCTCTTCCTCATCCGTGTCCTCGCTCGTCGGCTCATCGGGAGACGCAGGAGCGGGCTCTGATCCCCCGTCCTCCTCCGAGGGGGCCTCCATTGCCTCTGTCGGGTCGGGCGACTCCTCCGCCGTCTCCATCGCCTCAGCATCGGCGGGATCGGATTCTACGTCTTCAGGAGGAGCGTCAACCTCGTTCTCCTGAGCGGAGGCGGGAGGGGAGTTCGCGACATCCTGCGATTCGTCTTTCGGTGCAACTTGTTCTTGTTCTGCCATATACGGTTGAGTGGTTTGCGAGACGCCGGGACGCTCTCGCCCAGCGGCGGGTGCAATTTGTACCTGCCTGGACCTGACGTTCCAGGAGGGAGAGTGAGCGGAAGATACATGACCCGGATGCCGGCGCAAGTGCCGGGATCCGGAGAACGCAAAACGCAGTGTCAGGAAGACGAGCCCAGGGAGGGCCGCCGTCAATATGCCTTAGACAGGCGAGCGTTTTATTGAGCCGGACCGACTACGTTCCCCAGTCCGGATGTGCTTTAACGCGATCTACGACAAAGGCCACCTGCTCCGCAATCGTGCGGTCGGTCGTATCGAGCACGAGGGCGTCCTCGGCGCGGCGCAGGGGCGCGATGTCGCGGGTTCGATCCTGACGGTCGCGCTCCTCAATTTCACTCCGGACCTTCTCGAAGGAAATGTCCTCCGCTGCCGCTTCATACTCCTGGAGTCGGCGCCGGGCCCGTTCCTCGATGTCGGCCACCATGAAAATTTTCACCGGGGCCTCCGGAAAGACGACCGTTCCGGTATCTCGCCCATCCAGCACGACGCCCCCGTGCTCCCCGGCCTGCTCATGGCCGATCCGACGCTGCTCCTCCACCATGTACTCCCGAACCGAGACCAGAGTGGAAATGTCGCTCACGACGGCCCCAACTTCGGCCGTCCGGATCTGATCGGTGACCTCCTCTTCCCCGAGAAAGACATGCATGGCGTCCGCCCGGTACGTCACGTCTACGTCCAGCGTGGGGAGCACTTGATCCGCCCCCTCCGGCGACGCCGGTGCACCGGCCCGCAGGAAGCCGAGAGCCGCGGCCCGGTACATGGCTCCCGTGTCGAGATACACGTAGTCGAGATGAGCGGCGACTCGCCGAGCGGTGGTGCTCTTCCCTGATCCAGCCGGGCCGTCGATGGTAACGATCACGTTTGTGGCGCGCGCAGGGACGCGTGTAGCGGAGATCTGACGAAGTGCAGGGGCTTGCTTCTGGGTCGCCTACGGCTGTGGGGCGGAGCCGCCCGCCTCCTCGCTCACCACAGTGATGGGGGAGGGATACGAGAACGGCCCGAACGGCGTGTTGACCGTCGGCCGAACGCGGAGTTTGATTGTTTGCGGCGGCGCGTCCCCCGAGACGGCGGAGGCGAGGTTCACCAGGCTCTTCAGGTTGTCATTGAAGAAGCGGACGAGGTCGAGCTTAATCTGAAAGGAAAAGTTCTTCGGCTCCCCCGGCGGCAACACCACTTCCTGATCGAAATGTCCCGACACGGTTTCCTTCTCCTCCAGAAGCAGCGTCCAGTCCATCTCGGTGAGCCGGGCGTTGACGCTGTTCGAAGACGGGTTGGCAGCCTGCAAGTGGAGCCTAAACGACAGGGGCATTTCGCCTCTGGACAGCGCCGATCCCAGCCGGAGAACGTCCTTCGCACTCAGGTCCTCGTACGACTGGACATCGGCAAGCCTCACCCCGGCCAGCTGCGCCTGGGACACCCGGTCAATTTGGAAACTCACTTTGCGGAGGTTCGAGACCTCTCGCAGCGTGGCACAACCGGCGACGCTGAAAAGGAAAAGACCTGCAGCCAGGAAAGCGCCCCAGCGGGATCGAAACGTACGCATTCCGGAAGAAGGGGTCAGAAGCTGGTGTTCGTTTGGGCACCGTTCGTGCACGTCGCCCGCAGTGTCTCGGTTTCATATCCATCCACCAAACCCCTTCTCACGGGAGAATCAGGGGTCGAGAAACAGGGCTCCGGACAGCGAATTGCATCGAGAGCCCCGTCGGTATCCCGTCGCCTGGTTTCCTCAACCTCTCCACCAGCCGTCAGATGCGCAAGCTTAGTTGGGATGAAATTGAACGCCCCGACCCGGAGGACATCGCTGCGCTTCCGAAGCATCCGGTCCGTCTCATCGTGCACAACGTGCGCTCGATCCACAACGTCGGGTCGATGTTTCGCACCTCCGACGCGGCCCGCATCGAGCACGTCCACCTCACCGGCTTTACGGGCACGCCGGAGCACGAGGACCTTCACAAAACTGCCCTGGGGGCGCAGGACGCCGTCGCGTGGAGCCAGCACGACGAGGCACTCCCGCTCCTTCGAGACCTCCAATCGGAGGACTACACCATCGCCGCACTGGAGCAGACGAACGCCACGAAGCGGCCCGATCAGGTGCAGGCCGAGGAGTACCCCATCGCTCTGATCGTCGGCAACGAGGTGGGGGGCATCGAGGATGACCTGCTGGAGGAGGTGGACCTCGCGCTCGAAATTCCGCAGTACGGTGCCAAAATCTCCCTCAACGTGGGCGTCGCCTACGGCATCGCCGTGTACGACCTCATCCGGCGCTCGCGCCGACTGCACGGACCGCCCGGGGAGGAGAATCGTATGTAACTCAAGCTGTGCGCTATCGACAGGTTGTGCCTTATCGAATGGACACGAGAGAGGGAAGACGCGGAGAGGTCGCTGTCTCGTTGCGTCTCGCTTCTCCGCGTCCCCGCGTCGGAGCGAACGGAGCGCCAACGCAAGAGGTCACAACCTGGCGAATGTAGATCTTCATGTCGATCATTTGCCCGCCCGGTAACCGTCCACTGGTCATGCCCGAGACGGAGTCCCAGGAAGCCCTGTTCGACGAATTCTCCGCAGTCGACGCAGAGGAATGGCAAAACGCTGCGCGGGAAGATCTTGGCGGCGCCGACCTCGATGATTTTCTGGAGTGGTCCTCCATCGACGGCATTTCAATCCCGGCCTATCTTCAGCGGGAGGACCTGGGCGATCTCCCCCACGTCGCCTCGGAGGCCAAGATCCCTCCCCTGTCCGACGCGGCCGAGCGTCCGCGGAATGACTGGACGGTGTGTCAGATCATCGATCACCCTGATCCCGAAACGGCCAACGAGCATGCCCGGACGGCCCTCGACGGTGGCGCCACAGACCTGCAATTGTGCTACGGCCCAACTGCTTCGCGGGCACCCAGCCTCCATCCGACCAGTCCGGAGGACCTGACCACTCTTCTCGACGGGATCGATGTGAGCACGACGGGCTTCCACCTCGGCGACGGCCTCGCGGCCCCGGTGCTGTACGGGGCGCTCTGCGAGCACCTGTCGGGCCGAGGAATCAACCCCGACGCCCTCCGCGGATCGGTGCGGTACGACCCCGTCGCAGCCGTCGCCGCCGGCCATGTGGGGACCGTGGATCGGGCGTTCTCTCTCGCCTACGACCTTCTGGGCAACACTGCCAATTTCCCTCGCTTCCGCTCGGTGAGCATCGACGCCCGAGTGTACCACGACGCCGGGGCGTCCGCCGTGCAGGAGTTGGCGTGCACGCTCGGCGCCCTCACGGAGCGGCTCGCCCGGAGCACGGAGCGGGGCGCGGCCCTGTCGACGGTGCTCGACGATCTACAGTTCATCGTGTCGGTCTCGACCCCCTACTTCGTCGAGATTGCCAAACTGCGCGCGCTCCGACTGCTCGTGCCGCAGGTGATCGAGCCGTTCCTCTCGTCGGTCGACACGGACCGGTCCGTTTCCGCGTCCGACGTGCATCTTCAGGTGGAGACCTCGCGCCGGACGGAGACGATCTACGACCCGTACGTAAACATGCTGCGGGCCACCACCGAGGCGATGGCCGCCGTCATCGGCGGCTGCGACACGCTCACCGTGCGTCCCTACGACGCCGCCCTCTGTCCGCCCGACGACTTCGGCACGCGCATCGCCCGCAACACGCAGCACGTGCTCCGCCACGAGGCCCACCTCGACCAGGTGGCCGACCCGGCGGCCGGGGCCTACTACGTCGAGACCCTCACGGACAAGCTCGCCCAGCAGGCGTGGACCCAGTTCCAGGATCTTGAGGCAAACGGCGGCATTGTCGAGGCAATCAGAGACGGCACGCTGCAGCAACGGATCGGGGAGACGCGACAGAAGCGCCGCGACGCCATCGATGAGCGGGAGCACGTCCTCGTCGGCACCACGCACTATCCGTCCCTCGACGAGCAGCGCCGCGACGACTTGGCCCCCCCGACTGAAGCCCCGTCGACGAACAGGACCGCTTCCTCCCCTCTCCCCTCGCCCTCCCTCGATGCAATCCGAGCCGCTCTTCGCAACGAAGCAACGCTCCCGGCGATCACAGCGGCCCTTCAGAACGACGAGTCGCCGATCGATCCGCTCCCCCGCATCCGCGTGGCCGAGGAGATCGAGTCGATCCGCCTCCGCACCGAAGCGTACGCCGAGGCGCACGACGGCCCGCCTCGCGTACTGCTTGCCCCCCTCGGTCCTCCTGCAGCCCGCAGCGCCCGGGCCACCTTTGCTCGCAATTTCTTGGGCGTGGCGGGGATGGCCATCGAAGAGCCGCTCACATTTGAGTCGGTCGACGAGGCGGCCGACGCGGCGGTCGAGGCGAACGCCGATGCCGTGGTTCTCTGCAGCGCAAACGCCGAGTACGCCGACCTTGCCCCCGCCCTCACCTCCGCTCTCGAAGAGCGCGACCACGACGCCCTCCTCCTGATTGCCGGAGCGCCCGACGACATCGACGCGGGGGACCACGCGGACCTCTTCATTCACCAGGACAGCCCCCTCCAAGACACCCTCACCACACTCCAGGAACGCTTCGGCATTCCTCTGAAGAGTGATGCGTGATTCGTGATTTCTCCCGCCCTCACGCATCACGCGTCTCACCTCCTTCATTCACCCCCGAAATCTCATGCGTCCTGATTTCGGCACCATCGAATACGATCCTCCGCGTGAGGGCAAAACGGCTCCGCCCGACGACGCAACGTGGGCGACTCCTGAGCAGATCGACGTGGAGCCAATTTACGGTCCTGGTGCGCTCGACGACCTCGACCATCTCGACTTCGCCTCGGGCATCCCGCCGTATCTCCGAGGGCCGTACACCACGATGTATAAATTCCGGCCCTGGACCATCCGCCAGTACGCTGGCTTCTCGACCGCCGAGGAGTCGAACGCATTTTACAGGGAGGCGCTCGCGTCAGGACAGAAGGGCCTTTCCGTCGCCTTCGATCTCGCCACCCATCGGGGCTACGACTCCGACCACGACCGGGTGCGGGGCGACGTGGGCAAGGCGGGCGTGGCCATCGACACGGTGGAAGACATGAAGCGCCTGTTCGAGGGCATTCCGCTGGGCGACGTGTCGGTGTCGATGACAATGAACGGGGCGGTGCTTCCCGTGATGGCCTTCTACATCGTCGCCGCCGAGGAGCAGGGCGTTCCCCACGAGCAGTTGGCGGGCACCATCCAGAACGACATCCTGAAAGAGTTCATGGTGCGCAATACCTACATCTACCCGCCGCAGCCCTCGATGCGGATCGTGGGGGAAATCTTTGCCTACTGCGCCGAGGAGATGCCGGCGTTCAACGCCATCTCGGTGAGTGGCTACCACATGCACGAGGCCGGGGCGCCGGCGGATCTGGAGCTCGCCTACACGCTCGCCGACGGCCTCGAATACCTGCGCACCGGACTCGATGCCGGGCTCAACATCGACGACTTCGCCCCGCGCGTCTCCTTCTTCTGGGCCATCGGCATGAACCACTTCATGGAGATTGCCAAGATGCGGGCCGGACGCCTGCTCTGGGCCAAGCTCTTGAAGCAGTTCGACCCGCACAATCCCAAGTCGATGGCCCTGCGCACGCACTGCCAGACCTCGGGCTATAGTTTGGCTGAACAAGACCCCTTTAATAATGTGGTGCGCACGACTGTAGAGGCACTCGCCGCAACCTTTGGTGGCACGCAGTCGCTCCACGCGAACGCGCTGGACGAGGCAATTGCGCTGCCCAGCGAGTTTGCCGCCCGTATCGCTCGCAATACGCAGCTGTACCTGCAGAAGGAGACCGACCTCACCGAGGCGATCGACCCGTGGGCCGGCTCGTACTACGTGGAGCACCTGACCGGCGCACTGGCCCAACGGGCGTGGAATCTGATTCAGGAGGTGGAGGACGAGGGCGGCATGACGCGAGCCATCGAGCAGGGCCTGCCGAAGCGAAGGATTGAGGAGGCCGCCGCCCGCAAGCAGGCCCGCATCGACACCGGAGCGGAAACGATCGTGGGCGTCAACGCCTTCCGCACCGAGGCCGACGAGGAGCCCATCGAGCGGCTCGAAGTGGACAACGAGGCCGTCCGGCGTGCCCAACTGGAACGCCTCAACCGAATCAAGGAGGAGCGCGACGATGCAGCCGTGCGGAACGCCCTGAACGCACTCACGGAGAGTGCGGAGACCGGCGAGGGCAACCTGCTGGGCCGGGCGGTGGAAGCCGCTCGGAAACGCGCCACCCTCGGCGAAATCTCGGCGGCGCTCGAAGACGTGTTTGGCCGCCACACGGCCCGTACCGAGACGATCTCGGGAGTGTACGCCTCGGAAGCCGATCAGAACAAATTCTTCCATGAAGCCCGCACCCGGGCCGATCGCTTTGCGGCGGTGGCCGGCCGGCGCCCCCGCATCATGGTCGCCAAGATGGGGCAGGACGGCCACGACCGGGGTGCGAAGGTCATCGCCACCTCCTTTGCCGACATGGGCTTCGACGTGGACGTGGGGCCCCTTTTCCAGACGCCGGACGAGGTGGCCCGCCAGGCCGTCGAGAACGACGTGCACATCCTCGGGATCTCGACCCTCGCCGGGGGGCACAAGACGCTCGTGCCGGAGGTGATCGAGGCGCTGAAGCAATACGGTCGCAACGACATCCTCGTCGTGGTCGGCGGGGTCATCCCCCACGACGACTACGAGACGCTCTACGACCAGGGCGTCGCCGCCATCTTCGGTCCCGGCACCAACATCGCCGAGGCCGCGACCCAGATCCTCGACGTGCTCCTCAACCGGTACGGGGAGGAGGAAGAGCTCACTGGCGTCTAAAGCCCCCTTTGACTGCCGACATAGCGACATGCCTATGACCCGCCTGTTCCCCATCGAACTGGATCTGAGTCGCGCCTGCTCGATCTCGGCGGAGGATCTCGCCGTGCTGTCCGGACGCAAGGACGACCTGCGATTCGAGCGCCCGGCGGACGCGTCGATCACGGTGCGCATGGGCAACGAAATGAACGCTGCCCTCGCCTCGAACAACCGTCTGCACGCGCTCAGTCAATGGGCCGACGCGCACGAAGATGGACAGTGTTTTGCTCCCGACGTCGGCTACGAACTGCCGGATGCGAGCGTACGAGGAACTGGACCGACGTGGGTCCGAGACGAACAACTCGGTGCTCTCTCCAGCGAGGAAGCAGAGGGCTTTCTAACGAGGCCTGTAGTGGGGCTACCGGTCGAGTGAAGGGGCGATTTGCAGCCCGTCAAGGCCGCTCGGAGCCCGAGAGATAAATTAAAACAGACTCTGAGCCCGAAACGATCGAGTCGCCCGCTACTTTGTCCGGTGCTCCAGTGCTCCCCGGCTTCGAGTGCCCCCTGGAGCGCATCTGGGACCCGGCCTATTAGCATCAGAACCTGTTTTGCGAGCGGATGGGAAGCCGAGACACAGTGGGCGAATTCCGACAGGCGTCGGGACGCTCAAACGAGCCTTGTAGCGGGGGCCGAGTGAGAGCGAGGTCATGCCCCTGGTGAGCGACCAGGTGACATGCCGAAGGTTCATTGCGCGAGAGCCACGAAGTCGCAGGCCGCAGACGTCTCGCCAAACAGGTTTTCAATCCTTTCTCCAGTCTGTCGTCTTTGAACGCCGAAATCAGCCTCACCTGTGGCCTCGTTGAATCCCAATCTTTACGACCAGTCCCCCTCTCCCCGCCAAGACGCTCGCTCGGCCGAGGAGTACGTAAAGGGCATCCATACCGGTGATCGAGTCGTCCTCAGCCAGGCCATCACCCTCCTGGAGAGCACCCGCTCGGACCACCGCGACACGGCCCGGTCGATCGTGGAGCAGTGCCTCCCTCAAAGCGGCGATTCGATTCGGGTGGCCGTGACGGGGGTGCCGGGCGTCGGCAAGAGCACCTTCATCGAAACCCTTGGGCAACGGCTTGTGGCGGAGGGGCACCACCTCGCCGTACTCACGGTCGACCCCAGCAGCGAGCGGTCGAAAGGGAGCATCCTCGGGGACAAGACCCGGATGGGCAACCTTGCGTCCGAGGAGAACGCCTTCATCCGCCCCTCCCCCACCGCCGGTACCCTCGGCGGGGTGGCCCCCAAAACGCGAGAAGCGATCCTGCTGTGCGAGGCTGCAGGTCACGAGATCGTGTTCGTTGAAACGGTCGGCGTGGGTCAGTCCGAGATCACCGTCCACTCGATGGTGGACTTCTTCCTCCTCCTGGCCCTCGCGGGCGCGGGCGACGAGCTGCAGGGCATCAAGCGGGGCATCATTGAGGTGGCCGACGCCATCGCCATCACGAAAGCGGACGGCAAGAACCGGAACGCGGCCGAGGCGGCGCGGGCCGAGTACGAGAAGGCCCTCCACCTCCTGTCGGACACGGAGTCGGGGTGGGACCCGCCCGTGCTCACCTGCTCGGCGCAGACCGGCGCGGGCATCGACGAGGTCTGGAGGGCCGTGGAGCGCTACTGGGCCCACATGGAGGAGAGCGGGTTTTTCGAGGAGCAGCGGCGGCGACAGGCGCGGCACTGGATGTACCAGACCATCGAGCAGCGACTGCGCGACGACTTCTTCGAGGACCCCGATGTGGAGGCGGCGCGAGACGAGGCAGAGGAGGCGGTGCTGGATGGACGCCTCAGCTCCGTGGCCGCCGCCGAGCAGCTGCTGTCCGTCTATCAGGAGCAGTCGGACTGAAGTCACGGCGCGGACGTTCACGCCTGATCACGGCATTCCCCCGCCCTCGGAACGTTTTCCTCACCCTATCTTAACATTCATGCTCACCCAGGGCAGTTTCCGGGTGCGGGTCGGGAAGGATGTCTCACGCACGCACACGCAAGCTCATGCGACGGAGTGTCTCCACGACACTAACTCCCCTCCTCTTCGCTCTCTGTGCGGGGATCCTGGGCGGCTGCGCGTCCTCGCAGTCGGCCCAGGAGAAGGCCACGGCTCGGGCCGCAGTGATTGGCACCTGGGAGTACAACGTGGAGGGCACTGCGCCCCTCGATCAGGGCATCTTCCGGATTACCACGAAGGACGGACAGCTCCAAGGGATCATACGAGATCGGCGCCTGGGACGTCTCCGGGCCCGCGTGGACGCGAACGACTCCCGCCTCGAGCTCGCGGTCGACGACCTCCGCATCTCGGGTTACATCGAGGACGACGAATTTCGAGGATCCCTGCGCCGCCGACAGTGGAATGTCTCGACCCGACGCCGGTACCGCCGCCGGTCGCGGTTCCGCTCAGCGTCTGTGTTCGCCCGGCGTGTCCAGAGTGGCACAGCCGCGGACACGCCCTCGGTCCTGGAGTGTCGTTCAATCCTCCGCGAGGCCAACGGCTGCAAGTGATTCGGTCAGCGCGGATCTTTCGGGAAGGTCTCTGTTTTCATTAGTCCGATACAGAATCTGACCCGTAATGTCGGGAACCTCATCGCGAAAATCATCCAATTTCGCCGTAGAGGTGTCCCGCCGGGACGCCTCTACCCAGAATTTTGGCGTGCCATTCCGACATACACAAACGGGTGGATTCCGTACGGCACCTTTTGAGCAAAGCTTCCCACCAATCGCATCCCTGCCGTGAGCACGTCGGACGCCCCGACCCCGAGTACCCGCGACAATTTTATCTACGACATCATCGACGAGGACCTGGAGAACGGGACCTACGGCGACCGGGTCGTCACTCGCTTCCCCCCCGAGCCGAATGGCCACCTGCACATCGGCCACGCCAAGTCGATCGTCCTCAACTTCGGCATCAAGCGCGATTACTCCCGAAAGCTTGCGGGACAAACCCGCTGTCACCTCCGCTTCGATGACACGAACCCAGAAACGGAGAGCACCGAGTACGTCGAGTCGATCAAGGACGCGGTGCGCTGGCTCGGGTACGACTGGGAGGAGCACGAGTACTACGCCTCCGACTACTTCGAGCAGTTCTACCAGTACGCGATCAAGCTCATCAAGCAGGGCGACGCGTACGTCGACAGCCTCGACGAGGAACAGATCCGGGAGTACCGGGGGACGGTGAACGAGCCGGGCACGCCGTCGCCGTACCGCGACCGCTCGGTGGAGGAGAACCTGGAGCTTTTCCGCAAGATGAAGGAGGGCGAGTTCGAGGACGGGGAGCATGTGCTGCGGGCGAAGATCGACATGAGCTCCCCGCACATGATCATGCGGGATCCCCTGCTCTTCCGCATCAAGCACGCGCCCCACTACCGGCAGGGAGACGACTGGTGCATCTACCCGATGTACGACTACGCCCATCCGCTGGAGGACGCAATCGAGGACATTACCCACTCGCTCTGCACGCTGGAGTTCGACAACAACCGGCGCGTCTACGACTGGGTGATGGAACACTGCCTGGACGAGGAGGAGATTCCCTCCCGCCCCCGACAGTACGAGTTCAACCGGCTCAACCTCGGCTACACGGTGATGAGCAAGACCAAGCTGCGTCATCTGATTGAGGAGGACCTCGTGGACGGCTGGGACGACCCGCGCCTCCCCACGATTTCAGGGCTGCGTCGACGGGGCGTGCCGCCGAGCGCCATCCGGTCGTTCTGCCGCGAGGTCGGCGTCACCCGCTCGCAGAGCCGCGTCCAGATCGGCCACTTCGAGCACGCCCTCCGCGACGACCTGAATCCGACAGCCGCGCGCGTGATGGCTGTGCTCGATCCGCTGAAGGTCGTCGCGACCAACTGGGACGAGGACGAGGTGGACTGGATCGACGCGAACCACTGGCCGCGCGACATCGACAAGGACGAGACGCGCCCCGTCCCCTTCACTCGCGAGTTCTACATAGAGCGCGACGACTTCCGCGAGGACCCGCCGAACGACTTCATCCGGCTCGCGCCGGGTCGCGAGGTGCGCCTGCGGCATGCCTACTTTTTCACCTGCGAGGAGGTGATCCGAGACGAGAACGGTACCGTCACGGAACTGCGCGGCACCATCGACCCCGACACGCGCGGCGCGACCGCTCCCGACGGCCGCTCTCCGGAGGGCACGCTCCACTGGGTGTCCGCCTCGCACGGCCTCCCCTTCGAGGCGCGCCTCTACGATCGTCTTTTCAGCGTGCCCGACCCCGACGCCCGCGAGGAGCCCTTCACCGAGCACCTCAACCCCGACTCTCTGAACGTACGGAAGGGGGTGCTTGAACCTGCCGTGCGCGACCTGAACGACGCTGCTGCGCGCGTGCAGTTCGAGCGGCAGGGCTACTTCTGGCCGGATCCGGAAGACTCCACGCCCGACGCGCTCGTCTACAACCAGATCGTCCCGCTACGCGACACGTGGGGGAAGGGAGAGGATCGACTTACGCAGGAGGAGTTGGAGCGGCGGCGGCGCGAGAAGGAGCAGCAAAAACAGCGGCAGCGACAGCGGTCGCTCGAAGGCAAGACCGACCCCGTGGAGTATCTGGAAAAAGACCAGCGGGAGCGGTTTGAGCAGTACCGCGAGACGCTCGGCCTTTCCCGAAACGACGCCGCTACGATTGCCGGGGACGACGCCCTCGCCCACCTCTTCGAGGCGGCGCTGGAGCACTACGACGCTCCGGAGCCCCTCGCCAACTGGATCGTCAACGAACTCCTCGGCGAGCTCAAAGACCGAACCGTCAAGGACCTGCCATTCGGCCGCGAGGAATTCGCGGATCTCGTGCGCCTGGTGGACACGGGCGTGATCTCCAACCGCGGCGCCGACGAGGTCTTCGACGTACTGCTTGAGACCGGCGGCTCGCCGGAGGCCATCGTAAACGACCGCGACCTCCGACAGGTCGACGACACGGAGGCCCTCCGCCCCACCGTCCAGGCCGTGCTTGACGATCATCCGGACGAGGTGGGCCGCTATCGGGACGGCAAAGAGAGCCTAATCGGCTTCTTCATGGGACAGGTGATGGACGAGACGAACGGGGCCGCCAACCCGGAACTCGCCCGCACCCTTCTCCGGAAGGAGCTTGAGGAATAGGACACAGAGGCTCGAATTGGGATCGCGTCGTTACGCCCGCCGAATCTCCACCGTGGCACCCACCCGCGCCGCGAGCGATTGGAACTGTCCCGGCGTGACGGCGATGTAGACCGTGTCGACGCCGTTGCAGTCCGGATGCTCGTTGGACCGAATTCGATTCGTCGAGTCGCCGGCGTGGTCCGTCCCCCGATGCCCGTTGACCATCACGAGCGTGTCGACTGCGTCGTCCCCATCGACCGCCCGGATGATCTCGGCGCGGGACGCCCGGAGGGCCTGCGAGTAGACGTAGGCCGAACCGCAGATGATGCCGCCGAGCCGCTTGAGGCGTCCGGGAGGTCCCGGCGACTGGTCGTGGGGCCCTATGGCCGATCCGTTCTGCATCGTTGATTGGGGATTCATCTTTTCCGTCTTCACATCAGATCTTGACGGAGCGGGGTTGGCAGTCGTTCCCACCTCGAAGCGTTTGCGGCGGGTGCTGCCCTCCATCGAGTCGTTGGGTACTTCTCGTTCAGCGCCGCTACTTGTTCAGGGGATACTCGCGCGCAACAGGAGTGCACTGCCGTCCCCAAGCAAGGATCCGTGCGATGGCAATCAGGAAGACCGACGCTCTTCTTCCCGAAGCGGTCGCCAACAGCGGCTCGACGATCTCCGTCAGTGTCGCGATAGGTGTTTACAAATTGCAAAATTACAGTTACATAATAGAGAAGAACCCGCGCGGGACAGGGTCTAGGCAGGTCCTCTTCTCGCCCATCCTGCGAATCTGCCTTCTTCGACGCCATGCGCCGCCTGCTCTGGGGGCTTGCGCTGTTGCTGATCAGTTCCGCCGCGCTCGCCGACGAGATCCCATATCGGCGCTACGCCGTTGCGGACGGGCTGCCCAATGAGGACGTGAATGCTCTAGCGCAGGCCGACGACGGACGGCTGTATGTGGGCACCCCCGGGGGGCTGAGCGTCTATAACGGGCAGCAATTCCGCCCGGTGGAGGTTCCCGATTCGATCGGAGCCGCAAAAATCGATCATATTGTTGCGGATGGCCGGTCGGTCTGGGCGGGCACGAGCAATGGCTGGGTGCTGAAGGTCCGAGCCCGACGCGTGACGCGGGTGCTCCCAAAAGTTCGGAGCGTCGAGCGCCTACTCGTGCGGCGCGATACGCTTCACATCGTCGCGAAGCGCTCGTACCGGACTCTTGCCCCCGGGGCCGACCGTCCGCTCCGCCATCCGTTGAAGATGTCCTTTCGGCTTCCGGGCCAGCAGCCGCGGCCCGATGTCGGCAGGGATCTGGCGGACGCGGATTTTGGGCCGAGGGGGCATCTCTGGGTATTGGACTTCCAGTTGGGTCCCGGTCGACTCCAGCCGGATGGATCTGTGGATTTCGCGGAGGTTCCTCACGGCAGTGGCCCGCAGGGATGGTGGCGCCACCTGCGATTTGGGCCGGACGGGACGGCGCTCCTCTACGGACGAAAAACCGTCTACCGGTTTCATCCGGACTCCGCGCGACTGACCCCCCTTCTCGATCGTGGTCAAAACTTTTCCTTCAGCCGGGGCGTCGCGTACGTCCCGTCTCGCAACGGCGTAGCCCGCCTGGCGTGGAGCGACAGCAGCGGGGTGCGCATGCTTAACCCACTCGACGAGAAATTTGGCCTGCAGAATGTAGAGGCCCGATGCGTGCTGCGCGATCATGAGGGGGGCCTCTGGATTGGGACCCGCGGAGGACTACTGCACCTGTTCGCGCCGACCGTCCGCCACATTTCTCGCATCGGTGGCACCTCGCTCGTCTACGCCAACCACTTTACGCAAACCGCCCGAGGCGCGCTCTGGATCAATACCTGGGGCCGTCAGAAGCCGGGATGGTCACATGTACGCCCTCAATCATCGCGGATGGTTTCGCCGAGAGCCCAGCAGAGGATGGTCGAAATTGGCGCCGCCAAACGGAGCGGTCCGGGGCATCGTCAGTGCCGAGGGCAGGGGCTACTTCTGGCACAACCGGGGCCTCTACCGCCACGCGCCGGACACGCCGGACGCGCCCACTCTGCTCTATGCCTGGAAGGCCAAAGACAACGGCGACCACACGCACACCCTTGCCCCGAACGGCGACGTCATTCTGCGCGCGAAAAGCCGTCTCCTGCGCGGCACCCCGTCTGCCGGGAACAGGTCCATGCGCTTCGACACGCTGGCGGTCCTGCCGGACTACGCCGACGACGCCGCACGCTACATGGCCTTCGACGCCCGCGGGACCGCCTGGCTGGCGTTCCGGCATCGCGGTCTCGTCCGCGTCGAGACTGCCGGCGACACGGCCCGCGTGAACCCGGTCCTGCCGGGTCGGTCCATGAAGGGCGTGGTCCTCTCGGGCGACAGTCTCGTCCTTGCCGGCGCTCGGGACGGGCTCTACGTGGTCGACCAACGGGACGGCACTCTGCGCCGGCACCTCACCGCCGCCGACGGCCTGCTGGCAACGACCACGCAGAGTGCAACCGTCTACGGAGACACGCTCTACGCGTCCCATCCCCGCGGGCTGACCGCCATGCCCGTTCCGTCTCTGTTTCACGCGCCCTCTCCGCCCGACGTTCTTCTGACCCACATAGAACGCGATTTCGAGGAGGTTTCCCCGCAGGCCGCGCCCCGCTTCGACGCGGCGGACCGGACCGTCGGCATTGGGTTTGCGGCGACGGCCTTTACGAATCCGAAGCGCGTCGTCTACGAGTATCGCCTCCGCCCCCGCGACACGACGTGGACCGCCACTCAGGAGGGGTTCACCCGATACGTCGACCTCTCGCCCGGCACCTATCAGTTCGAGGTGCGAGCCCGCCGGGCGGGGGGCTCCGTCGGCGAGGCCACGACCTACACGTTCACGATCCCACACCATTTTTATGAGACGGCCTGGTTCAAGCTTCTGTGCCTTCTCCTGCTCGGGCTGGGGGGTGTCGGGGCCTACCGCTGGCGGGTCCGCGCCCTGCGCCGCCGGCAGCGAACGCTCGAGGAGAAGGTCGAGCACCGCACGGAGCAGCTCCGCCGGGAGAAAGAGAAGACCGAGGCGCAGGCCGAGCGCCTGGCCGAGCTCGACGAAGCGAAGAACCGCTTTTTCGCCAACCTCTCCCACGAGTTTCGGACGCCGCTGACGCTCATCCTCGAACCGCTGAGCGATGCGCTCGACGGGGCGTTCGGAACGGTGCCGGAGCGGCTGCGCGAACAGCTCCGCCTCATGCAGCGGAACGCCGAGCGGCTCCGGCGCCTCATCGGGCAACTGCTGGACCTGACCCGGCTGGAAGCGGGTCGCCTGGAGCTCCAGCGCCAGTCCGGCGACCTGGTCGCGTTCACCCGTGAGCTCGTGCAGGCCTTTACGCCGATGGCCGAGCGCGAAGAGGTGACGCTCCACTTCCGCCCCGGGCCGGATCGTCTGCCCGCCTGGTATGACACCAACAAACTCGAGCAGGTGCTGAGCAACCTCCTCTCCAACGCGCTCACGTACACCCCCGAGGGCGGGACGGTGTGGGTGACCGTATCGGCGCGCACGAGCGGCGACGCCCGCGCCGGCGAGATCGTGGTCAAAGACACCGGGCCGGGGCTCATCGAGGAGGAGCTGCGCCGCATCTTCGACCGCTTCGAGCAGGCGCGAGGTACCGAACGGACCGAGCGCGACGGGCTGGGCTTGGGCCTGGCCCTGGCGAACGAGCTGGTGGAGTTGCACGAGGGCACCCTCCGCGCCGAGAGTGAGCCTGGCTTCGGGACCGCCTTCACCGTGCGACTGCCCATTCAGGAGCGAGAGTACGAGAGCGGGGCGCAGGGGGGCGACGAGGCCGCACGAGACGAGGAGCCCCGTCCCGCAGTGCCGGAATTTGCTTCGACGGACAGGGAGACGGAGGGCCCCTTCGGGGACGGACAGCCCGGATCGAAGACGCACGCGCCAGTTGCCGAGGAAACCGGCGGCTCCTCGGCCTCTCCCATCCTCCTCATCGTCGAGGACAACGCCGACATGCGTGCCTACCTGCGCCGCCACCTGTCTGCCGACTACACCGTCATCGAAGCGGACAACGGCGAGGCCGGACTGCGGGCGGCTCGCGAGCATGAACCAGATCTCATCGTGAGCGACGTAATGATGCCGGAGATGACTGGGACGGCGCTCTGTGAGGCCATAAAGGCCGACGAGGCCCTGCAGACCATCCCCGTCGTGCTGCTTACGGCCAAGGCCACCTCGGCCGATACCATCGAAGGACTGGAGCAGGGCGCGGATGATTACATTACCAAGCCGTTTGACATCGACGAGCTCCGGGCCCGCATCGACCGGCTGCTCTCTGCGCGTCGGCAACTTCGAGACAAATTTAGCGAGATCGTGCAGGTGCAGCCGACCGGGGCGACGACCTCCGAAGACGAGAGGCCGTTCCTGGAAGAGGTCCTCACCGTGGTCGAGGCGCACCTGGGCGACGCGCAGTTTGGCGCCGGTGACCTGGCGTCCGAGATGGCCCTCAGCCAGCGTCAGCTCACGCGCCGGGTTAAAGAGGCCACCGACGAGACGCCCGCCGCACTAATTCGTCGCCTCCGATTGGAGCGCGCGGCACAGCTGCTAGAAGAGGAGAGGCACACCGTGTCCGAGACCGCCTACGCCGTCGGCTACGACTCGCCGTCGCACTTCGCCAAGGCGTTCCGCAAGCACTTCGGCTGCGCTCCCTCGGAGTACGACGCGGAATAACCGAACCCGTCCCTCCTCCGGGAGCGAGCACGTCGCTTTGGCCAAACGGTGGGACCGGCCTCGTTTCCGTGTCCCCGGACGGTCGCGGATTCGCGACAATCCTCGGCGGATCTGCGACATGTCGCATTTCCACCAGCTTTTGTCGCACATCCGTCGGTGCCGGCCGCTAGGTTGCGAGGTACATTGTCATCTCCTTCTCGCAACGCTCTCTCGGTCAGCTTCGGCGGTCGGATGAGCGACGCAGACCCGCCGGACAAAACGCTGCTGTCCGGCTCCTTTTCCTTCGCCCGCCCAACGCTGTTCTGTGCACGGGCCCATCTGTACGACGATCGATTGGAGCTAACCGGCTGGCGACTGACCGGACGCTACCGCCGGTGCATTCTGTTACGCCGCATCCTGCAGGCGGACGTTCCCAGCGCGAACTGCCTGCTGCTGTGGACGGCCGACGGGCGGGTGCTCCGACTCCAGATCGACGACGCCCGGCGGTGGCAGCAGGTCATCACCCGGCGGCTGAATGAGGCCTGAACGCCCGTTCTTCTTCCATCGCCTCATGGAGTGCCTTACGTCGGTCTCAACGTCTTCTCACCTATCGTTTTTCTACCGCTATGACCCTGCGAACAAGCACCTGCACTTCCGCCCCTACTCGTTTTCTGATTTCAGCCCTGGGAGCGATTCTCCTTTTCTCGATGGCCGGGCTTACCACTCCGGCCCAGGCGCAGGAGGAGGAAGATCCCGGAGAGCGCTACGTCGCGCTTACGACCTTTGAGGTCCCCTTACATGTCCGGGACACAGTAATCCCATACATGCAGGAGTACGTCGTCCCGCTTCAGCGACTGAACCCCAACGTAGTGACATTTCGAGTCCTCGCCCACCGGTGGGGGAGCGACGCCTCGCAGATTGCCCTTTACCGGGAGGTCGAGGAGTTTGCAGACGTCGATTCACTTTCGGTGGAAGACTGCGGTCAGCCCTGCGAGGAGTACATGAAAGAACCCCCCGAGCCAGAAGAGGGAGACGAGGGCTACGAGGAGTTCCAGGAGGCAGAGCAGCTATACCAGGAGTATAATTCTGACCACCAAGATCAAATTTACTGGGCCCCGATGGAGGCCGCTAAGACAGAAGGCGAGATCCACGGGACGGTCGGACCGCCCGAAGAGGACGAAGGCGAGGGGAACTGACCCAGACGAGCATGCACTTTCCGGGCGGCACGGCGCTCCGATCACCGCCGAGATGCCGGAGTAGTGCCTCTACTTAAGGCGGGCCCGCAGGCCGCCCCGTTCGGCAATATCGGGGGGTACAAGAGGGACAAACGTCATTCTAAGTGGCATAGCGTAGACAATTTCCATGATCCGACGCGATCACCCCCCTCCCCTTCCCGCGTTCTGCATCGCACTCGCCGTTCTCCTTCTCACTCCCGTTCCCGGGCAGGCACAACCGGAAGGCGGGGAAGCGCCAGGGCGCGCAGCCGTCCAGGAGGCGCTGGACCGGTACATGGAGGGCCTCATCGCCCAGGACGCCGGCCGCATTCCGCTTGCCACGGGCGTAATCTTCGCGGAGCCGGACGGCTCAGCGGAGACGACCCGGGAAGGCATCGGCGAGGTGGTCCCCCTCGAGCGGCAGACCGTTGACAGCATCCGCGTCCATCACACCATCATCGACGGCGAGTGGGGCTGCGAGCTCACCGACTACTTTTGGTCGGACGGGCCCAAAATGCCGATTGCCCTGTGCCTCCGCGTTCGGGACGGGAAGATCACCGAGATCCGGCCTTACTTCGACCGCACTCTGTTTGGCGACTGACAGGGAGAGCCTCTTCCTGCGCACCCGGCGACGGAATTGTAGCGACCCTGTTCGGCCCTTGCCACGGTTGCTTTTTCCCTTCCCGCACACAGAGTCATGTCATCTACCAACGTCAACGACCGTAACGTCTTGCAACTGGGCGCGATCGGCGTGCTCGTCGCCGGCCTGGCCTTCCTTCCGGGCGCGAGCCGGACCAACTGTGGAATGACCCCGGAGGTCGCGTCGGGGCTCTTCTATCCGACCCAGGACCGCCCCGAAGAGGACACCAACCTCACCCGCGTCGATAATTGGCCCGGGGAGGCCCGGGAAGAGATCATCCACGTGCGCGGCCAGGTGCTCGATGAAGCGTGCCGGCCGATCGAGAATGCGACCGTTGAGCTCTGGCAGGCTGACGCCCACGGCCGTTACCAGCACGAGCGTCATCACCTATCAGTCCCGCTCGATTCCAACTTTCAGGGATGGGCCAGGGCCGTAACAGACGCGCAGGGCCGATACGGATTCAAAACCGTCAAGCCGGCGCCCTATCCAGTCGATGAAGAGAGCGCCGAGTTTCGCTCTCCCCACATTCACTTCAGGGTCACTCACCCCGAGCATTACGAGTTGATCACGGAAATGTATTTTGCAGAGCAGCCGCTGAACGAGACCGACAGCGTGCTGCAGCAGCTCCCGGCGGAAGAGCGAGAACAAATAACTGTCAGGCCGTCTGCCGACGAAAACACGAGAGGCCCCGTCTATTCCTTCGATCTCACCCTGGCCGCACTCAAACGCGATCTCGTCTCGCCCGAACTGCTCGACCGGTACGTCGGCACCTACCAGCTGGAGGCCCGCGGGAAGATCCGGACGCTTGAGACCCAGACGCTCCAGATCAGCCGGGATGGGAATCGGCTCTACGTCAACACGGCGTCTCTCTCGAGGAGAATGGAGCTTCGCCCCCTGTCAGAGTCGCGGTTCGATACCGGAGGATTGGGCGGAGACGAGATTCAATTCCATCCCGACGAGGGGGCGAAGGGCACCCTGACGCTGGACCTCGGAGAGGACCGCACGCTTCGGGGTCAAAAGGTTAGCGAGCCGAGTGGGGTGACCGGGGGGCTGTAGCGGCCCCATCCCGTCTCCGTCGAGACCGCTCTTTATTCAACAACAACTTCGTCCCATGACCCTCACGTCCCGATCTGCTCTGTCGCTCCCATCCGCGCCC
>PXSZ01000078.1 GCA_003023105.1 Bacteroidetes bacterium QH_10_64_37 | reverse complement strand
TTTACATTCGGTCGCGTTCACCATCTGACGTGCCCACGACGTTCAAAAGCACCTACCATCCCGGCGACACTGCCTGGGGAGTCGTCTACACGCGATTTCTCGCCCCTCCCCTCGGCGTGTGCACGGTTCCGCTCATGATTGGGGCCACCACGTCCGCCCTGCTGGAACAGCCTATCTGGGCGTATCTCGTGTGGGGACTTCCTAGTGCCATCGCGCTGGCGACGGTCTGGACCCACTTTTCAATGGCTCGAACCATCGCCGAGGTCGGCTTCCGACCAGGACAGGCCGCGTTTCGAAGCGTCTACGACGTGCTCCTGGACCGACCGCTCGTGTGGAAGCCCATTTTTAACGTCCGAACGACCTCCTGGCACGTCGAGCTGTCAGCCGGACGAACGACCTACGAGCTTCAACAGAATCGGTGGCCCGAATACGACAGCCTCCAAGACGCCGCTCGTCAGTCCTTCCAGTCCGAGGCCGCGTCGTCGGCCGCCCCATCGTCGTACGCGTAATTGACGGCTCGGACCCGATTCCACAAAGAGGACCAAAAAGAGGACCAACCAGCTCCCTTTGTCTCCCCGTCCATGTGCACGAGAAGACGGTTCCACTTGCAATAACGGAAACAATTTCCAGCCATGTCCAGGCTCCAGATCGACCGCGACTCCAACGTGCCGGTGCGGGAGCAACTCACCAACCAGCTCCGCTACCTGATCGCCTCCGGTCACTTCAATATCAACGAAACGCTGCCCTCCACACGCTCGCTCGGCGATCAGCTGGACATTTCCTTTCACACCGTCCGGAAGGCCTACCAGGAGCTCGAAGACGAAGGACTCCTCGCTTCTCGTGTGGGAAGCGGCTACACCGTCGAGGAACGGACGCCTCTGGCCAAAAGCGAGCGGATGGAGCGCGGCGCAAAAGCCGTCAACGAGACCCTGCAGCAACTCGTGGGCCTCGGCCTGAGCGACGCCGAAATCGAGTCGCTCTTCCAAGAACAGGCAACCTTGCTGGACCACGCCGGCCTGGAGCGAAAGTTGATCACCGTGGGGCCCCACGACGAGCTGAACCGAATGTGCGCCGACCAACTCGGCACGGCGCTCCAGAAGACGATTCTGCCGGTGCCGCTCTCCCAGATGGAGCGGCATAAGGATGCGGACTTCGCCTTTACCCCCTATCCGTACCTCACCAAAGTCCTGGAGACGCTCTCCCGAACCGACACGATGGGATTTGCGACCCATCTCCCGTCAACGGTGCTCGAAACCGTGGCCCGGCTGCGGGACGAGGAGACGATCGGCCTCGTGACGCGCTATCGGGACACGATCCCTCCCCTCTCCGAGGATCTCCGAACACACACAGCCTACGGCGGGCAGGTCATTGCCGCGTCCATCGATCAGGAGACGGAGCACCTGAAAGGATTCGTGGAGGAGACGGACCTGCTGCTGGCCACCCCCGCGAGCCAGCGACGGCTGCGACCGTTTCTGGACGAGTCCATCCACGAGTACGAGGAACTGAACGTCCTCGTGAGCCAGGACTCGATCGACGCTATTGCCGACGCAATCCCGGCCTGACCCAGCGCCGCCTCACTCGCTGTCGCGGTCCTTCGTCTCGTCGCCCAGCGACTCGGCCCCTTCCGACTCGCGTTCGACCGACACCTCTTCTGAATCCCCGTCCGTTACCCCCGGCCGCTCTTCCTCGATGAGCCGATCGACCCGAGAATGCGGGGACGCGTCGGCGAGCTGGGGACGCGGTTCTTTCGAGGAGCGGATACGCTTCTCCTTCTCCGGCCGGGTCAATTTTCCCCACGCATCCCGGTCGTACGCCACTGAGACGTTATCGTACGGAGACTCCGCCCGAAGGGACACGACCTCATAGTCCGGCTCCGCTTCCTCCTCCTGCTGCTCCGGATACTTGACGCGGACGTGATAGATGCCGAGAAGCATCTTCAGAAACGTGTTCTTGATGAGGCGCAGATCCCGGAAAGTCAGGTCCGTGTTGTCGAGTTGGCCATCGTCGATCCGCTCGCTGACGATCAGTTCGATGAGGTTTTCGAGGCGGCGGGGCGAGGGATCGTCGAGGCTCCGGCTGGCGGCCTCGATTGAGTCGGCAAGCATCAAAATGGCGGCCTCCTTCGAATCGGGCTTGGGGCCTGGATAGCGAAATTCAGACTCCGGGATCTCGGGCTCCTCCTCAGCCTGCCGCATGGCCTTGCGATAGAAGTATTCGATCCGGGTGGTCCCGTGGTGCATGGAGATGAATTTCAGCACCTGCTCCGGCAGCCCATGGTCGCGTCCCATTTCGATCCCTTCCTTCACGTGGCTCGCAATGATCAGGGCACTCATCCGGGGCTTCAACTCATCATGGGGATTCGACGCCGCTCGCTGATTCTCCACGAAGTACTCGGGCTTCTTCATCTTGCCAACGTCGTGGTAGAGCGCCCCAACGCGGGTCAGCAGCGTGTGCGCACCGATGCGGTCGGCAGCCGCCTCCGCAAGGTTTGCCACCTGCAGGGAGTGGTTGAAAGAGCCCGGCGCCTGGAGACTCAATTCTTTCAGGAGCGGGCGGTTGGTGTCCGAGAGCTCCAGCAGGGTCAAATCCGTCGTAATGTCGAAGATGCGCTCCAGCCCCCACAGGAAGAGCGACGACGTGATCGTGATCGCGGAGGCGATGCCCGCGTATGCCAGGTCCGGCGCCACTCGATCGAGAGGCAGGTCCATGTACAGCCAGGTGGCGGCCAGGACGAGGAAATACCCCACGAATACCAGCCCTCCGCTGACGAAGAACTGGCCTCGGTTCTTGATGTCCCGGACACTGAAAATGCCAAACGCCCCGGCAAAGAAAGTTGCAAGCGTATACTCAAGGTCGAGCCCCAGCATCTGACCCCCGATAAACGCGAGAAGCAGCGTTCCAAAAAGCGCGATCCGGGAGTTGAAGACAATTGTGAAGAGGACGGACGCCAGGGCCACAGGCACCAGGTACAGAGACCCTGGGACTCGGATGACGATCCCATACAGAAGAATGATGAATGCCAGAATAACCGAAATGAGCACCAAGTCCCGATCCTTTCCCCAGATCTTGGGCCGAAGGAGGTACAGATAGAAGAAGAAAAACGCGAATCCCAGGAGCGTGTAGAGCACCTCACCGGCCAGTTGCTTCCAGATGATGCCGGACCCCAGCCGCTCACTTTTTGCCCGTTCAAGAGAGGTGAGCTTGCGTTTAATTTCCGGAGTCACCCGCTCTCCTTTCTGCACAATGGGCTCGCCTGCCTCCACCCCACCCTGGATCGCCGTCACGTTCTGGGCGCGGCGATCTCGTTTCTGCATCGTGGCCTCCCGGAGATACTTCAGGGAGGGCTCGAAGATGGCCCGAAAGAAGGCAAAAGCAATCCGTGAATGTTCTTGATTCTGGTCAAACGCCTCTTCCAACTGCCCCTCCGCATAGTCAAACGCCTCATTTAACCCGTAGAGGTTGTCCTTGTCGACGGTCCGCTGGGTCTGCTCCTGTTGATTCCGGACAATGATCTCTTGAGTGACGACGGAGTCGCGGGCACGGTCCAGGCCCCCAACGGCTAAGATCTGGCTCCCAACTTCGAAGGCCGAGTTCAAAAGCCGTTCGTGGAGCCGGGGCCCTTCGTCTCCCGGATCCTGTCGAGAGGGAGCCGTCAAATCCTGGACCTCCTGAACGTATTGTTGTGCCAGATACGCCCACTGGGAGCTGCTGAGGGTGACCAGGGCACTTCGCCGACGTTGGACGTACTGCAGCGAGTCTTTCCGGGCGGACCGTCGTTCTCCCTGCCGTTGATGATAGCGGTAGCTCGCGTAGGCCTCCAGAATGCGATCCAGCTGTCGACGAAGGGTCTTTCGGTTCTCCGCCAGTTGCTGCGGCGCATCCGCAACCATTTGGAAATACGGAGGCGTGTTCTTCCGAACCGTGTCTCGTTTCGCCTGAACGCGCTGCTCGTTGAGATAGACGGGAAAATTGAACGGCGCCGCAAGAGTGGACTGTTGCCAGGTGTCGCCAACCTCCACCGTATACTCATAGAAATCGCCTCGGGGAAAAGCGGCGACCGTTAGGGCCACGAGGGCGAGAAAGAGCCCCCCTCGCAGGAGCTTCTTTTTCCAGGAGACTTCGTCGTCGTCCCGGTTTCCAGTCTCCAGGTTTTGCCCCACAGGCTGGGGCTTCCGACGGGTCCAACCGAGTATTTCGAGGAGTCCCATGATCGACCGCGCAAACAATGACTGTTGCGAATTTCCATTCAAAGCGGAATCGACCGCAACGGGATGGCGATGGGAATCTGAATGCACGCGAGGGCGAAGAGGATCCTGAGATGGGGCGTGCCCCGAAAAAGAAAAAGCCGTTCCCACCGGCGCTCAGACGGAGGAACGGCCCGAAAAGATAAAACTGTCGGGACGGCGGGATTTGAACCCGCGGCCTCATGTACCCCATACATGTGCGCTACCGAGCTGCGCCACGTCCCGAGTTTCAGATAACGCCCTTCTTCATATGGCACGACACCCGTCAGGTTCTGAAAAACGATCCAGACCGGTGGCGGGAATCCTGTGAGTTCTCGACGAAGGCCCGTGCCAGTCAAGTGTAGCAGCCCGCGCATGCAACCAGTCACGACGCCGGGGCCTCGGCCGGCTCCCGGAGCGACGAGGCGACACTCACCTTGCTGTGCAGGGTCCGGTGCACGGGGCACTTGTTGGCAATCTCGAGCAGGCGCTCGCGCTGCGCGTCCGACAGGTCGCCCCGCACCTCAATCTCCCGCCCAATGCAGTCAACCCGTCCCTCTTCCGTCTCGCAGTGCTCACAGTCGTCCGCGTGGATTTTGTCGTGGGAGAGCCGCACAATCGTCTCTTCGAGCGGCCAGTCTTTGCGGTCGGCGTACATCCGGAGCGTCATCCCGGTGCAGCTGCCGAGAGCCGACAGGAGGAAGTCGTAGGGCGGGGGCCCGGCATCATGCCCTCCTACGTCTTCCGGCTCGTCTCCAACCAGCGAATGACGCCCGGCTTGAATCTCGGTGCGATACGCCTCGCCGGTGCGGGTGGTCACCTGCCCTTCAGGGTGCTCTCGGGCTGACCGGGACCGGTCTACATACTTCTCGGCCCAGGCCCCCAGCACGACCCCGACGTACTTCGCGTCGGCCGGGTCGGTGAGCAAGTGGTTGGCGTCGTCGAGAGAGATGAAACTCTTGGGATGCTTGGCTGCCTGAAAAATCCGTCCGGCATTGTCCACGCTCACCGTTTGGTCGAGGGGCGAGTGGAAAATCAAGAGGGCGCGGTCGAGCGCCCGAATCGTCTCCTCCATCTTCGCGGCGGCCAGATCATCGAGGAATTGCTTGCGAATGGTGAAGGTGCGTCCCGCGAGGGTGACCCGGGCTTCGCCCTCCGACTCGATCTCCTCCACGGAGTCTTCCAGGTGGCGGACGACGTGTTCGGGATCGTAGGGCGCCCCGATCGTCGAGACTGCCTGCACGGTGTCGAGGCGGGAGGCTGCCTGCAGCACCGCCGCGCCGCCCAGCGAGTGCCCAACGAGAATGCGCGGGGCTTCGTAGTGCTCGGCCAAAAAGTCGGCCGCCACGACGAGGTCGTCGACGTTGGACGAGAAGTTGGTGTCGGCGAAGTCGCCCTCACTCTCCCCCAGGCCCGTGAAGTCGAACCGGAGAACGGCGATCCCGTGCCGGTTCAGGGCCCGGCTAATCGCCTCCACCGCCCGCAGGTCTTTCGAGCAGGTGAAGCAGTGGGCAAAGAGCGCGTAGGCGCAGGGCGACTCCCCCTCAGGCAGATCGAGACGAGCGGCCAAGGCGTCGCCCTCTGGATTTTCGAAACGGAGTTTTTCGAAGGCCATCGGTGAAGAACAGGAGGTCGTGTGGCAGAACAGCGGGTGAACGAATCGATCCAACCGAAACGCTCGGTAGAATTGTCATCGATTCTACGCGATCGACGCAGACGCAATTTCAAATGAGCAGCGGCGCGTGTTGGTGGGGGTTCCACGGTCGAAGTTTCGCTCAACGAAGGTGACGGTGCCGGAGCGGTGCATGAGAATCACCGTCGAGGAGCGGGTGCCGTACTCTTTGGTTTCGACGAACGGCGGCGAGAGCATTCGCTCCGTGTCCGTTCCCACCCCCGTGTCCGGGAGCTGGTCGTCCGGGGCGGGCCGACGATCGTGGAGTATGTCGAGCAGGGGATCGGGCGTGACCTCTCCGTCGAGCACGGCCCGCAATGCGGCAGTGCCTCGCTCCACTTTGGGCCACGGATCATCGAGCTGGGCGTTGCTCATGCCGTGGACGCCGGCCTCGACCGACCGCGGCGTGCCGTCTCGATTCGAGAAATAGAACGTGCCGTCCGGCGTCCCGACGAGCAAATTAAATCCATTGTACCGATCGGCTTCCGCCTCCACCGTTTCGAGGTACGTCTCCGGCGCCGGCTCCTCCGTCAGGTACTCAGCCACGAGGTGGCCGCGGGAAGGGGCGTCGTCTCGGCGAGGCATCTGGTCGCGCACGTTCGTGACGGTGGCCCAATGGCCGTGGCGCGTGACCCCCAGCCAGGTGCCGCCCGCTTTCAGGTCGCGCCCGCCCAGCACGTGCGGAGCGTCGTCCCAGTAGGCCGCCGGGGCCGAGGGGCGTTCGTAAAGCTCGTCCCGGTTGCCTGCAAAGACGAGTGGATACTCCGGATGGGCGTCCTGCGCGAAGAGAATCAGGCACATGGTTGGCGTCGAGTGTTGAGGGTATTGTTCCGGCGCGGGCTTCAGTGTTGGGGAACCTAAGTTGCGATCTACGTGCTTTTTCGGTGAGACGGCGGACACCCCGGGAGTACTCGGTCGCTCCGCTCCCAGCGCGGCCGACGGCGGACCACAGAAAATGGCGCTCTGCGTCCGCGGTCTGCGGTCTGCCGTCTGCGGTTGTCGTATTTCATAGCATCCATTCCTCACTCACCGAATCGACATGCGACTCAGCATTACTCGACGCCGTTCGGCCTACGACGCCCGTTTGCGTTTCTCCACGGCGAAGAGACGGGGAGGGTCGTTCGTCTGGTTCACGAACCGATATGAGAGTGCGCGGAAGGTGTCCTGCGGAAGCGATGAGGTCCACGACGCAACGGCACGAACCTCCGCGTCCCCGCCCTCGTGCCCCGAGTAGGCCACGATCGTGATGACCCCGCCGGGCCGGAGCAGATCCGCGCTCGTATCGAGAGCCCGGCGCGTCGTGTCCGGCTCCGTGATGATCGAATGATTTCCCCCCGGCAAGTAGCCCAGATTGAACAATACCGCCCCCACGCGCCCAAAATCGTGCTCGTCCAGATGCTCGTCCATGGTCTCGTGACCGGCCTGAACGAGGCGAAGCCGGTCGGTTGCCTCGGGGGCGTGGCGCTGAACCTGTTCTCGGGTGGCATCGAGAGCCTCGGCCTGAATGTCAAACCCGACGACCCGCCCGCCGGATCCCACTTCCTGAATCAAAAACAGCGTATCGTGCCCATTGCCCACGGTCGCGTCAATTGTGAGGTCCTCCGACATAATCGCCTGCCCTGCAAGTGAATGTGCAGCTTCCAACACCGAAGGGATCGCCATGACGAACGAGCAGATCGGCGATGACGTTGCGGATGGGCTTACCGGAAGGGTTATGAAGGGCGAAACAGAGACCGATCTGAATGGGTCCTCCGGCCCAACCCCTCGAATTCCCCGTCGAGAAGAATCCTTCCCCGGTGCAGTCCGTGCGTGACGCAGCGTTGTTCTACAGGTTCTCTCTCCTTCATGGCTGTTCACGTCGACCTCGGAGCTCGGAGCTACACAGTCCATTTCCGCTCGCTCTCTGAGGTGCCCACGCTCCTGGACGAGGCGGGCCTGCCCCCGGAGCGATGCCTTCTCGTAACCGACGAAAACGTCGCGGCGCATTATCGCACGCCGCTCGCGGAAGGCCTGTCCGAAGCCGACTGGACCGTCCGCTCCATCGTGCTCCCGCCCGGGGAGGCGACAAAGTCTGCCTCCCATCTCCACTCCATCTACAACGAGGCGCTCGACTGGGGCATGGATCGCCAGACGCCCGTTCTTGCGCTTGGGGGCGGGGTCATTGGCGACCTGGCCGGGTTTGCGGCCGCCACGCTCCTGCGCGGCGTCCCCCTCGTGCAGCTTCCCACCTCCCTCCTCGCCCAGGTCGATGCCTCTGTGGGTGGAAAGACGGCCATCAACCACGCGACTGGGAAGAACCTCATTGGGGCCTTCTACCAGCCGCAGCTCGTCTGTGCCGACCCGCGAACACTCGACACCCTCCCGATGCGGGAGTACACGAGCGGAATGGCCGAGGTCGTGAAGCATGCCCTCATCAAGGATGCCGACCTCTTCGCCCGCCTGCAAGACAACCTCGTCCCGGTCATGGCCTACAAAGACCGGGACGTCGTCTCCACCGTCATCGAACAGGCGGTACGCGTGAAAGCCGAGGTGGTGAGTGCCGACGAACGGGAAGAGGGGCGTCGTGCCATCCTCAATTTCGGCCATACCTTTGCCCACGCCCTGGAACGCGTCGCGGGCTACGGCGCCTTCCCCCACGGAGAGGCCGTGGCCCTCGGCATGCGGGCGGGCCTGTACCTTTCCCACCGGCGCCACCCCGAGGCCCTTCCCCGCGACCGAATTGACCACGTGATCGACGCCATCCCAGTGCAGGACGACCCCTCCTCGGTCCCGTTTTCAAAGCTGTACGAGGCCATGTCGGCGGACAAGAAAAATCAGGGCGACACGATTCGCTTCGTGCTCCTACGGCGCCTGGGAGAGGCCTACGTGACGGGTGAGGTAACGAGAGCACAGGCCCGCCAGGCCTGGGCGTTTGCGTGTTCAACCTGAAACGCCGTCCCGGTTCAGTCGTGTGAAGATGCGGAAGGCGCCTGTCTAATGACACAGAGGCGCGTTTTCCCCACCTACGCCCTCCCCTCGTGCCCGATCGTTCGTCTCGTCGTCCCGTGCCCAAGCCCCTGTGGCGAGCACTGCGAGTCGTCCTCGTCGTGGTGCTGGTGGGCGTCGCACTTTTTGTGGGACTCACCCGGACCCAGGTCGGGCGCGACGCCATCCGGCAGCGCATCGAGACGGACTTCAACCAGCGATTCGAGGGCACCCTCTCCATCGGCGAACTCCGAGGCACACTGATCGACGATTTTGTTGCCACGGAAGTACAGCTCCGCGACTCTTCCGAGACCCTCGTGGCGACTGTTGACTCGATCCGCGCCACCCCCCGCTGGGCCAACCTCCTCACCGCTGAACTCTCCATACAATCCCTCACGCTCTTCCAGCCACACCTGTCCCTGCAGCGCGATACGAGCGGAACGTGGAACGTTACCGGGGCCCTTCAACAGACAACGGCGTCGCCCCCAACCGACCAACCCCTCGACCTGTCTTTTGCAGACATCGAGGTGCAAAATGGACGCGTAACAACGAGGCGGAGCGGGGCAGCTCCAGACATCGTCCAGGATGACTGGCTCTTCGACTACACCCGAACCCAGATCAACGACATTTCCATCAGGGCCTCCGCCCGGCGGGCCGGTCCCAACAGCGTTCTTGAGATCCGTGCCGCCTCGTTCGCACTACCGGGGTCCAATCTCCAGAGCTCCCTCCGGCAGGGTCGGCTGCGGCAAACAGCTACAGGCTGGGCGATTGCGGACCTCGACTTGTCGCTGGGAGCCACGCGCATCCGCGGCCGCGCCTCGGTGCAGACCGAGCCGAGAGGACCCAACCAGAACACGTTCTCGCTAAAGCTCGATCGAAGCCGCATCGACCACAGTGAATTGCAGCGCCTCGTGCCCCGACTTCCGCTCGCGGCGACCGTTACGGTCGAGGGCGAGATGACGGGCTCCCTCACCCGGCTCCGTGCAAACGGCGTGACCGTCACGCACAACACCTCGTTCGCCACCGTCGACGGGACGATTTCAAAGAAGCCAGAGACGTTGAGTCTGGACGTGCGCCTGACGAAGAGCAATCTGGTTCCGGAAGACGTTCGGGACGTGTGGCCGGGGCTTCCCCCCCTGCCCAATCCCGCAATCGGTCCCCTCAACTTGGAAGGCACGCTTCGCGGCACCACCGCTCGCCCTGAAGGTCGCCAACGGACGTTCGATCTCGACGCCCGCCTTGCGGCCCGAAGCCCGCATGGCGCCGTACAGGGATCCCTGAAGGTGGCACGGCCGCGCGGGACTCCCCTCACGTACAGCACCTCGCTCGACGCCGAGAACCTCAACCTCGCCCCCTTCACCGGAAAAACGGCTCTCTCCAGTCAGCTCACGGGGCACGTGAACGCTCGAGGAACGGGAACCGGGACCGATACCCTGCAGAGTGAGATCAACTTTTCGCTCTCCCCCTCCACCATCGGCAGCCGTCCTCTCGCGTCCGCCAACGGAGAGGTGACGATTACCAGCACCACCGCCCGAGGAACCCTCGCTCTGCGCCAGACGGAGGGCGGAGCGGTGTACGTCAAAGGCTCTGCAGACCACCTGGACACCCGCCCGGGGTATACGGCCGTGATCACGAGTTCGTCTCTCAATCTCGCGCCACTCGAGGAGGGCCTGCCCACCTCCGCCCTCAATGCCCGCCTTACACTGCAGGGCTCCGGCACCGAATGGCGTTCACTCACGGGAACCGCGGTCGTGAACGTCGACAGTTCGAGGGTGCACCGGGGAGACAGCACGGTCGTCCTTCCTCCTCACTCCGCGAGCATTCTCCTGGCCGACCGCAGTGCCGAGCGTCCTCGACTCGAAATTTCCGGCTCCGTTGCCACCTTCACCGTCGACGGGACAACGCTGGGGCGCCCTTTTTGGACGACGGCCCAAAACTGGGGCCTGGCCCTCCGCAACGCCTTCCGACGAACACGCAACAAGCCGGCCCCCACCGAAACCGTTTCTGCGGTGACGAACCTCTCCCCTCCCACCTCCTCTCCGTCGCGGTCCGCCCTGCGAGCGGAGAGCCGGGCAGCCCTCGCACAGTTGACGTCGTCGGGCCCGATTGACACCCACGCGGAGCTTCGCGTCCATCAGCCCGGGATTCTGAACGCGTGGTGGGCGGCCTTTCCCCAGCGTGCAGAGGACCTCGACGCCGAGGTCACCCTTTCCCTCGGAACGGACAGCCTGCGTGCCTCGGGTCAGTTTTCGGCGGCGCACCTCCGGGTCGGCGGGAAGAAGGTAGACAGCGTGGACGCGCAGTACGAACTCTCAGGCCACCTCGGAGCCCCCCTCGCGCAATCGATGAGCGCGACGGCAACGATTTCGACGCAGCGAGTGGCGGCAGGGGGGGCGCCCATCAACGAGGCCTCTGCTTCCTTCTCGTATGATGGAGGAACAGGGACGCTCCAAGCTACAGCCGACAGTGTGGGCATCGCCGAATCGCTTCGGATGACCGGCGATGTTCGCATCACGCCCCGCAAAAATGAACTGCGGGTGCGTGAGATCTCGGCGGAGGTGAGTGGAAACACGTGGACGAACCGCTCGCCGGCAACGGCGCTTGCGTATTCGAGTACGCTCGTCGTCACGCCCTTCGTCCTGGAACAGCCCCACCCCCAAACGCCCTCCCTTCAGCAGATTCAGGTGGGGGGAACCCTCTCGTCACGCTCTACCGATACGCTCTCCGTGGAGGCCCAGAACGTGTACCTGCCCCCCTTCTCGGAGGCGACGGGAACGCCCCATCTCATTGGGGGAAATCTGAGCGGCCAGTTGCACCTTCGGGGCGGATGGGGTCGACCAACGCTCGTCGGCGACCTCTCTGTGCGTCGTCTTTCGTACGACCGACGCATGCTCGGGGATGCAAATTTCCGCGTTGAGTACGCTGCCGACTCTCCAGATCTTCGTGTCGACGGGTCGCTCGGGACCACCGTCACGAGCGTGGACAGCCTCGCAGGTCCGGACCTGGTGCCGGAGGGGGCCCGGAGAGTCGACCCCAATCGGCTGTCGCTGTCGGGTCGCATCCGCCTCCCGGAGTGGGCACGAGCCAAATCCGTGGAGCAAGCGTCCGAACTCCCTGCGGGCGAGACTCTGGATCTCTCGGTGGACATTGATCGCGCCGATCTTTTCTTCTTCCGGTACATCTTTGAGGAACGGGTGTCCAGGGTGCAGGGCTACGCCGCCGGCCCCCTCCACATCGGCGGCCGCTTCCAAAATCCCATCTTCGACGCGAACCTCAAGATCGTAAACGGTGCGGCGACCCTGCCCCTCTTTGGGCTGGAGTACGAGGCGGAGGGCACCGTCGACGTGGACCGACAGGGCATCCATCCCCGCGAGTTTACGGTTCGAGACGACGAAGGAACGGCCACGGTCAACGGCAGCATCCTGTTTAATGACTACCGGTATTTCTCCTTCGACCTGTCGGCCTCCCTCGACGGGATTACAGTGATCGACGTATCGCAGGCGAAGGATCTTCCCTTCTACGGCTACATCCGGGCCTCCGGCCCTCTAACCCTCACCGGTCCCCTCTCCGACGCCACGCTGCGGTCGAACCTCGGTCGGACCACGCCCGACAGCGAACTCTTCATCCCCGTCACCGGGCAAACCGTGGAGGAGGACACCGGCTTCATCGTCTTCACCGACTCGACGGGCCGCACCCCGGACGTAGAGACGTTCACGCGCCGACAAAATATTCTGGCGGACCGGCCCGAAGGGGTGGCGACGTTCGTCGAGGGACTGAATCTTGACCTCAACATCACCGCGCCCGACGCATCCACCGTACACCTCGTCTTCGATCCCATCGTCGGAGACGTCGTGACCGTGGTGGGCTCGGGCCGCGTGCAAATCCAGCGACAAGAAGGAGACCTCTCGGTCTACGGCAGCTTCAACGCCAGCAGCGGGACCTACCTGTTTACGGCCGGCGAGGTTTTCGTCCGACGCTTTTCCATCGCGGAAGGGACCATTACCTGGGACGGGGATCCCACCAATGCGCGCCTGGACTTAAACGCCGAATACCGGACCCGCGCCTCCCCGTCCGGCCTGCCGGACGAAGAGCGGTTCCGGGGCCGAATTCCGGTTACCGTCGAGCTCGACATTACGGGTCGCGTCGCCACCCCGCGCGTCAACCTGGGCCTGTCGCTTGTCCGGAGCGAGCAGCGGAACCCCGTGGGCTCGGAGTCCCTGGACGCGATTTTCAACCAGCCAGCCCGGACGACCGAGTACGCCACGAGCGTGTTGCTTACGAACACCTTCCTCTTAACCACCGAGTCGATCACGCAAAATGGGGGACCCGAGAGCGGCGACTCGAACAATCGCCTCACCAGCGCGGGCAACCAGCTGGCGTTCAACAGCGTGTCGCAACTCGTCTCCAGCCAGCTCAACCGTTACCTCGGCAAGGCCCTCCCCAACGTCGATCTAAACTTCGGCGTGCAGGGTGAGGACCCGAACAACCTCGACCTCATCTACGGCGTGGCCCTGCGACTGTTGAACGAGCGCCTCGTGATCCGGGGCGAGGGGGTGTACACGAGCAACGACCCGGACGAGCAGCGCGCGGAAGGACCGCAGGGAGAATTCGTCGTCGAAGTACGCCTCAGCTCCAGCGTCAGTGCAAAGGTCTTTTACCGCCGGACCGGCGATGAGCTGACCGGGAACCAATCGCTCACGAGCAGCAGAGGAGCGGGCGTCTCGTACCAGACCCAGTTTTCGACCTGGCGCACTCTGTTCGATCGTCTCTTCGGGTGGCTCTTGCCCTCCGACGACTCGCCCGACAATGACGAAGAGCCCATCGCACAGCAATCCCCTCCGCCGGACTCGCCCTCCACAAAAACTCCTCGATGACTGCCCTTCGTGGAGCAGGCCCTCGTGTGACTTTTTCATGCGGTCCGAACGCGGCGCGGCGGCACGCCGTTGCCTTATTCTAACTCAAGTTGCGGGGTACAACCATCGTGCTGGAGTGCCTGTAGCGCCGCTTTTCCGCAGTCCGGGGCCGAAGGTCCTCCCGACTGGCCGTCTGCCGTCCGCGGTCCGCCGTCAAGCTAAAACGGCACGTTAGGTCGCAACCTGGGTTCTGCCAAATCCACATGATTTACCCTCACGACCCGGTACTAACGCCATTACGAAGACGCAAGTTGACACCCTACAAGAGGACATCCTCGCATTTCTTCGAGAACATCCAGACAACGCCTACCGGTCCCACGAGATTGCGAAGAGGCTCGACATTGAAGACAACGACACCTACCTCCGGTTCTGTGACGTCCTCGCCGAAATGACGTCCAAGAACCTCGTCGAGCAGACGGGCCGGAAGTACACCGCGAAGGGGGACACTCGGCACCGAACCGGGATCCTCAGCTGCCACGCCCAGGGCTACGGCTTCATCCAATCTCGAACGCCTTCCGGAGACGAAGAATTCTTTATCCGTGAGCCGCACATGGGGGAAGCCCTCCATGGCGATCTCGTGCGGGTGGCCGTCGCCGCCCGCGCCCCAAGCGACAAGAAACGAGAATGTGAAGTCGTTGAGGTGGTGGAGCGGCGGTGCACGCAGGTGGTGGGCACGTTTCATCATCGCACCGACTTTGCCTTCGTCGAGCCCGACGACCAGCGAATTCTGCAGGACGTCTACGTCTCGCCCGGCGCCTTTGGCGGCGCGAAGGACGGGGAGAAAGTCGTCGTGTCCATCGATCATTTTGACGACCGGAAGGCCTCGCCCGAGGGCCGCATCCTCCGTGTGATCGGCTCTGCGGACGACCCGAAGGTCCGGGTCCTGTCGCTCGCTATGAGCATGAACGTGAAGGCCGACTTCCCCGACGCGGTGGAGGCGGAGGCCGACGAGATCCCGGTGGAGATCCCCAACGCTGAGATTGAGCGCCGGCGCGATCTGCGCGACAAGCCGATCTTCACGATCGATCCGGTGGACGCGAAGGACTTTGACGACGCAATCCACATCGAAAAGCTGGAAAACGGCCACTACGAGGTCGGCGTCCACATTGCGGACGTGAGCCACTACGTCCGCCCCGACACGGCCATCGACGAGGAGGCGCTGGAGCGCGGCACGAGCGTCTACCTCGTGGACCGCACGATTCCGATGCTCCCCGAGAAGCTCTCGAATCAGGTCTGCTCCCTGCGGCCGCAGGAGGACAAGCTCGCCTTCTCGATTCTCATGGAGGTCACGCCGCAGGGCAACGTGGAGGACTACGAGCTCTGCGAGACCGTCATCCACTCCCAGGAGCGGCTCACCTACGACCGCGCACAGGATTACATCGACGGTGGATACCCCGATGACAAGATGGCCCCGGACGTGGTGCAGGCCAACCGGCTCGCCAAGACCCTCACCAAGAAACGAATGCGGGAGGGTGCCATCGACTTCGGCTCCGACGAGGTCAACGTGATCCTCAACGAGGACGGCACGCCGACGAATATCGTTCGGAAGAAACGCACCGACGCCAACCGACTCATCGAGGAGTTCATGCTGTTGGCGAACCGCACCGTGGCCAAGCACATCGCCGTTCCGGGTCATATGGAGCGCCACCGCACGAACGGGACGGAAGAGAACCCGCTGCCCTTCGTCTACCGGGTGCACGACGATCCGGACGGCGAGAAGATTCGCCAGCTCGCCGAGTACGTCCGCGTCTTCGGGCACGGGCTTCCGCTGACCAGCGGAAACGCAACCTCCTCGGACCTCGCGGACCTCATCGAGGCCGTCCAGGACGAGCCCGAGGAGCAGGTAATCGTCCGGGCGGCGCTCCGAGCCATGTCGAAGGCCAAGTACGCCGTGGGCAACATCGGGCACTACGGCCTCGGCTTCGACTACTACACCCACTTTACGAGCCCCATTCGCCGGTACCCGGACCTGATGGTACACCGCCTCCTAAAACGGTATGCGCGCGGCGACGGGCCGGCCGACGTGGAAGACCTCGCGGCCCGGTGCGAACACTGCTCGGAGCAGGAACGAAATGCCGAGGAGGCCGAGCGGGAATCCGTGAAGCTGAAGCAGGTGGAGTACGTGAAGAACCACGTGGGAGAGACGTTCGACGGCGTGGTGAGCGGCGTGACGAAATTCGGCGTCTTCGTCGAGATTACCGACCTGCTTGTGGAGGGCCTCGTCCACGTCCGCGACATGAACGACTACTACGTGTACGACGAGTCCACCTACACGCTGCGGGGCGAGAACAACGGGAAGACCTACCGCCCCGGAAACTCGGTGCGGATCAAGGTCGCAAACGCGAGCATTGAGGACCGGGAGATCGACCTTCTCTTCGTGGAATAAACGAACCTTTGGAAGTGCGTGTGTTTGCACGGAGCACCTCCGCCACAAGCACTTCCATACCTCCACACCTATTCCCCTTCATCCTTCCACGCCTCCGCACCCCAACGACGCATGCAGAGCTGGGATAAGCCGAGGGGCTACAGCTCGTTGGCCGAGACCGCGAAGACGTCGTCGCGCCCTTCAATCCGGGCAATCGCGTCCTCGTCGTACGTCCCGGCGAACCGAATGCTCGCGACCGCCGCCTCTCCCCCCTCAAAGATGCGGTTGCTCATCTCCTGGATGTTCCAATTGGCCCGCCGCACCTCGTCGAGGACCCCGGCCAGAACGCCCACCTTGTCCTTGTGCCGCACGGTGAGCTGGTAAGACGCTTCGGTCTGCGCCGCGAGGTTGACGCAGTTGGGCACGTCGCCCGCCTCGTCGAACGTGCGCACGACGCGGGCCGCCTCCAGGGCCGTCGCGTCGAGGGCCTGCTGCGTGGAGGCCCCGATGTGGTGCGTCATGTAGAGGTTGGGATGGCCTGCCAGCGGATGATCGAACTCGGCCTGTTTCGAAGCGGGCTCGCCCTCTACAAGGTCGACGGCGGCGAGAATGTTCTTTTCGTCCATCGCCCACGCCAGGGCGTCTTCGTCCACGACCGCAGCACGCGTGGTGTTGACAAACAGCGCGCCGTCGGGCAGGGCGGCGAAGAAGTCCCGATCGGCCAAGTGTTTGGTGTCGGGCGTAGAGGCGACGTGCAGCGTGACGATGCTGGCGTCCTCGGCGACGGCTTCGGGCGAGGACCGGTGTCCGATGTCCTGCGCCTCGGCCCTCTCGGGCGTGAGGGACCGGCTCCAGGCAATTACGTCGAGATCGAAGGCCTGCGCCCGGTGCATCACCTCGGTGCCGATGTTGCCGAGCCCGATGATGCCGAGCGTCCGCCCCTTGAGGCCCTCGGCCTGCGCGTACTCTTTCTTGTTCCACTGTCCGGCCCGCGCGTCGATCACATTGTCCGGAATGCGGCGATCAAGGGCCACGATGAGACCCATCGTCAGCTCCGCGACGGCGACCGAGTTGCGCCCCGGGCAGTTCGCAACGAAGATGCCCCGCTGCGCCGCCCCGCTCACATCGATGGTGTCGTACCCGGCTCCGGCGCGAACGATGAGAGCCAGATCCGGACTTGCCTCCAGCGCCTCCGCCGTGACTTGGGTGGACCGCACAATCAGCACGTCGGGCACCTCCGACCGGAGGGCGTCGATGAGCGCCTCCCCCGAAAGCTCTGGCTGAAAGGCCACCGTGTGCCCCGCTGATCGCAGCGCCTCGATCCCCACGTTTGCAATGTTATCGGCAACGAGAATGGTCATAGCAGGCACAGACACGATTTGAGAGGATACACAGAAGTGGAATTGGCGCCTCAAACAGCGGATGCAACCGACGCTTTTTCAGGAACGTCCTCAGCGAAGTCGTGCACCAGAATGCCGCTTCGCAGCTTCGGCTCGAACCACGTGGACTTGGGCGGCATCAGACTGCCCTCGTCCGACACGGCCACCAGCTCTTCGATGTGCGTCGGGTACATGCTGATCGCCAGTTGCGCCTCCCCGTCGTCGACCCGTTTTTCCAGCGCCTCGGTCCCCCGGATCCCGCCCACAAAGTCAATGGTCGGATCCTGCCGCTGATCGGTGATGCCCAGATGCGGTTCCAGGAGGTGCGCGCTCAGACGTGACACGTCCAGCTCCTCCACGGCCCGATCCCCCTGCGCGGGGGGCAAGGCGAGCCGATGCCACGCTCCCCTCAGGTACAGGCACACAACCCCCTTCTCTCGAGGCACCGGATCGTCCACGTTCCGCTCCAGATCGAAGTCTGCCGCCAACTGCTCCAAAAACTCGGCCGGGGGCGCCGGCAGGTCGAACACGACCCGGTTGTAGGCCATGATGTGCATGTGACTCATCGGGAAGAGCACCGCCGTGAACATCTCGTACCCCGGCACATCCGAGTCGGCACTGTCATCCTCCTTCCGCAGCGCTGCCGCCGCTCGGCTGGCCGCCTTGCACCGGTGATGGCCATCCGCGATGTAGAGATGCTCCACGTTCCGAAAGGCCTCGACGAGCGGCTCGGGCGGCTCAGCTTTCCACACCGTGTGTCGGACCCCGTCGTCCGCCTCAAAATCGTAGAGGGGAGCGCCTTCCTGAATCTCCGCGACGAGATCGTGGAGGGCCTCCTCGTCGCGGTACGTCAGCATCACCGGCTCGGCATGCGCCTGCTGCGCACGGATGTGGCGCGTCCGGTCATCCTCCTTGGCGGGGCGCGTCTCCTCGTGCTTCACGATGGTCCCGTCATTGTACTCGGCGACCAACACGCCCCCAAAAATACCGGTCTGCTCCCGGTCGTCCATCACGAGCCGATACACGTACACCGTGGGGACCGCCTCCCGCACGGTATACTCCGCCTCTACGAACTGACGCAGGTTGACGGCCCCCTGCTCGTAGACGGCGTCGTCGTGCTCGTCGGTGCCCGGGGGCAGATCAATCTCGGGGCGGGCGACGTGCAAAAAACTGCGGGGCTTCCCTTCGGCCAGCGTTCGGGCCTCCGCACTGTTGACCACGTCGTACGGAACGGACGCAATTTCCTCGACGTGCTGAGGAAGGGGCCGCACGGCCCGAAATGGATGCAGGGTGGCCATGGAGCGGAGCGCTTGGACGACGGAGAAAAGACAATGGGCCTCAGTATATAGCTCAGCGTGTGAAGACGCACACTGAACGCGTCTCCTGCACGAAGTTTATAATTTAGAGGCCCCGGCTGTGAGCTGAGATCCAGGGATCGCGCCTTCCCATCCGGCCCTTTCGAATCGTGGACCAGAGACGAAGAACCGGTCCTCCGTGCTTAGATTTCTCCACGTCCCCTTGCTTCCGATGAACGTGACCGTCAACGAAACCTACAGCGACGAGGAGATCGTCCTCGACTACCACAAGTACGTCGAGTGCACCTTGCGCGTGCTGGAGCAAAATGGACACGCCCGGCTGATGCTGGACCTCGGGCGGGTCGACCCGAACGACTTCAGTGCAAACGGCCACCATGGGTCATAACACTGTCTCCGGCTCAATTCGCCGACACGCATTGACTTGACGGATGGGTTTCAAAACCGAACGCGAAGCACGAGCGGCGGGGCGCGGAGGCGCTGGGCACCGGACGGGGCGCGCAAGGGCGACGGGGTGACGCTCCGCCGGAGCTGATGGACCAGCAGGGCCACGCCCACGCCCAGGACCGCCCCCGCGAGAATGTCACTGGGATAGTGCACGCCCAGGTACACCCGGCTCAGCGCGACGCCCGTCGCCCAGAGTGCCCCGGGCGCAATCACGTACCACTGCGGATGGGACAGGCTCCAGGAGGTCACCAGTGCCGTCGACAGGCTGGCGTGACCGGAGGGGAATGATAGATGCGCATCGTCGAAGACCAGCGGATCGTGGCGTCCGGCCCGGGCCTCCAGCGGACGGTGGACGTACGGGCGGGGTCGCTCCACCGCGTGCTTCGCCCCCAGCACGAGCCCATATGTGAGGCCTTGCGCGAGGGTGAGGCGGTAGGCCGCCGCAACTGCAGACTGGCTCTGGCTGAGCCCGGCGCCGACCCAGGCGGCAGGAACAGCACCGAAGAAGACGGGGCGGGCCGTGGCGTGAGCTCCCTGGAGCGGAACTGTGACACCCGGATGGGGGGTGCAGTAGACGAGCGCAAGGCCGCGGGCGTCGAACGACCGGTTGGTGTGCTCGTTCGCACAAAAGCGGGTTTCGGGATTTGAGGCAGCCGAAGAGGCCGAGGACTGCGCCTGAGCGCGGCTTTCCGCTCCGCCCCAAACGAGAACAATCAGCAGCAGAACCGATCCGCGAACGCCTCTCTGCACCGCCATCCGAAGCTGTTTGGTGGATGGATATGAAAGCCGAGAACAGCGGGCGACGTGCACGAACGGCGTTCAAACGACCCCTGTAACAGGGGCCGAGCGAGAGCGAGGTTCATGCCCCTGGTGAGCTACTGGGAAAGCGCAGAAGCCGTTCTGCGCTGGGAGCGAAGCGAGGGCCAACGGTCATGCTGCCCGCAGCACGAGTAGTCTCCGGGGTGGCCATAGACAGTCCGCCAAACAGCTTCTCAAACTATGCTTCTTCGGCGGTCGCTTCGGTCTCCTCCTCACCTTCCTCGGCCTCGTCCTCCTCGTCCGTCGAAAGCCCAATCCCCGTCCGGATGGCCGACGTGATCGCTTCGCGCTCCTCGGGGTTTTCCTCCAGCCACTCCTTCGTATTTTCGCGCCCCTGCGCGATGGTCTCGTCCTCGTACGAGTACCACGATCCTCGTTTCTGGAGAACGTCGTGCTCCGTCCCGAGGTCGATGATTTCACCGAGGGAGGAAATACCCTCGCCGTAGATGAGGTCGAACTCCGCTTCCTGGAAGGGCGGGGCTACCTTGTTTTTCTTCACCTTCACGCGGGTCCGGTTGCCCACCACGTCCTGCCCGTCCTTGACTGCCCCGATCCGGCGAATGTCCAGGCGGACCGACGAGTAAAACTTGAGGGCCCGTCCGCCGGACGTGGTCTCCGGACTGCCAAACATCACCCCGATCTTCATTCGGATCTGGTTGATGAAAATCAGGGCCGTCTTGGTGCGGTTGATGGTGCCGGCGAGCTTCCGGAGCGCTTGGCTCATGAGGCGCGCCTGGAGCCCCACGTGCGTGTCGCCCATGTCGCCCTCCAGCTCCGCCTGCGGCACGAGCGCCGACACCGAGTCGATGGCAATGACGTCGAGCGCCCCGCTGCGCACCAGCGTGTCCGTAATGTTGAGCGCCTGCTCGCCCGTGTCCGGCTGCGAGATGAGGAGCTCATCGGTGTCCACGCCGAGCTGCTCGGCGTAGGTGGGATCGAACGCGTGCTCGGCGTCAATGAACGCGCAGGTCCCGCCCTGCTTCTGGGCCTCGGCGACAATGTGGGTCGCCAGGGTCGTCTTGCCCGACGACTCGGGTCCATAAATTTCGGTAATCCGCCCCCGAGGCACCCCGCCTACGCCAAGGGCATTGTCGAGGGCAAGCGACCCAGTCGGGATGGCCTCCACCTCCTGGTGGGGATCGTCGCTGAGGCGCATGATCGCCCCCTCTCCGTGCTCCCTCTCAATTTGCTCGACGGCGAGATCAAGGGCCTTTTCCTTTGCTTCTCCGTTTTTGTCTGACATATCGTACCTGGCGCGGCTAAATCAGAAAGAGTGCGTGGCCCCCCTCCCCTGCCCCAACAGCAGTTGAGATCGGTCGGTCGTGCACGTCTGTAGACACAACACTGCCGCAAATCTAACGTCCCTCGGCGTGGCCGTGCAGAACCGGATGGCCTGAACGAGGGACATCGCCCGTTGGTCCCCAGCCGTCGACTCGTGCACATAATTCTAACATATGTCACAGGACGGAAAACCCCAAACGGTTTTCGGCGTTGAGCGTGCGCTCTTTTCAAATCCCTGTCGACGAACTCCCGAGCAGGGACTCGACTACTGAGCGAGCTTCTTGTATTCGGAGGAATGGGCCGGGTCCATTTGCACGAGGAGACCCTGAGCCTGACTCGCCAAATCGCTGTCGGCAAAGAGGGCGGTGAGCTCCTGGTATTTCGTCTGGAAGAAGAGGTTGAGCGCGAAGGAGCGCGAAAGCTGACGGTTTAGCTTCTGGAGGGTCTTGAGCACACTGAGCACCTGCTGCCGAGCGGCCGTGGTCTCCCCCACAAATCGGTCCAGCCCCTTCCGGTGATAGTTGTAGTACACCCGACGCAGCGGCTGGTGGCGCTGACCGAGGAGGTTGGACAGAAGCTGCACCCGGTTCTGCTGCGTGCCCACAGTGGACCACCCCGGATCTCCCGTTCCCTCCGCCTGATCAGCCACCGTGCGCGCCCTCTCGAAGTACGGCGTGCCCCCGAGCGCGCTGAAGGTGTCGTAGTCGTACCCGAGCATCAGATAGGCGTAGAAGTCAAGGACCGAGGTCAGGGAGTTGTACCGATCAAGGTCGTAGTTGAGGGACGATCCCCGGCTGAATTCGAACCGCCATTCCGGGTCGTTAACGCGCATGATGAGAGAGGACTGCGACGTGCCGTAGATGGGGCGACGGGTTGTGACAATGAGCCGCGCCCGAAACTCCGAGATGCTAATGGCCTCCAGAACGACGATCTGCATCGAGCACGAAATCCGCTCGAACTGAAGAAACTGATCGTCCGTCCAGGATCGGGTGTTCATGTATTCCTGGATCTTCCGCTCCAGATCGTCCAGAAACGCATATTCCGACTCAGCACCGCTGATCTGCGAGACGTCAATCTGAACGCGACAGTCCAGCTCCTGGGCGGCGACCGGCGAGGTGAGAACAGCCGAGAGCAAAAGGACAACTCCCCAGGACGGCTTCGGAACCCGAACCACGGTGGGACAGAGAGAGGTTGCGTACAAACAGGCGAGGTGTTGCTACTTTCAGTCCGACCCGGAGGTTTCTACTGCTCCGGGAGACAGTGCGTACTGCGAACGTATGCCTTCCTCTTTCGTCCACGCTCCCACCCCGGTAGCGTTCAGGACGCGCCCCGATGGTATTCGGGACGTGTTCTCCCATTTCCCTTCTCCCACGCTCCCACGCCCAAGCGTCCCCAGGCTCCCGCGCCCTCGGCATAGACATCACGTTTGATACTTTTAGAATTGAAGGTTAATATAGAAATCCAGTTTCGCGCCCATTGCTGCGCCCCCCTCCAATGCGCCCGTTTCTGGAGCTCGTCTTTACCGGGCTCGTCCTGAGTTTATCCGGTGCCGCTCCGGCCCACGGACAGTCCGCGTACGACCTCTTCGGGAGTGCCCGCGCCTCCGGGCTCGGCTACGCGTCAACCGCACTGACGACGACCGCAGGCGTTCACGCAAATCCGGCGGCCCCCGCCCTGCACCGCCGGCGAATGGTCTCCTTTTTTGCGCGGGAAGGATTCGGGCTGTCGGCGCTCCGGTACGGGTCGGTCTACGGCACGGGGCCGGCCCGCTGGGGCGTAGTGTCGGGGGGTGCCAGCACGTTCGGCGGGGAAGGGTATCGGGAAATGCAGTACAGCCTCGGATATGCGCGAGGGCTCCAGTTCGGCACGTCGCGGCACGTCTACGTGGGCCTGACGGGACGATACTATCACACCCGGATCGACGGATACGGGGGCGCGGGGGCCGTCGGGCTACACCTCGGTCTTCTCCTCCCAATTTTGCCCGCGCTTCACCTCGGGGCGCACGTCACGAACGTGAACGGTCCCTCCCTCGTGGACGGCGAGACCCTACCTCAGACGCTGGCCGTGGGCCTTCAGTACCAGGTGAGCTCCCGGCTCCTGCTGGTGACCGACGTGTTCAAGGCCCTCTCCTTTCCCGCTTCTGTGCGAGGCGGGCTGGAGGTGCACCCCATCCCGATGCTTGCCCTCCGGGCCGGAGTGACGAGCGCCCCGACTCGGTTCACCGGAGGGGTGGGCCTCCGCCTCGATTGGGTTCGCGTCCACGTGGCCGCCGAACAGCACGCCGAGCTCGGCTGGTCACCCTCTGCGTCGCTCGAACTGCGCTGGTAATTCCCCAGCATCATGCTGCCGGCTCTCTCGCCGCTACGGCCCCTCGCGGTCCTCCTTCTGCTCGTTCTGTTCGAAGGGATCGCCCCGGGACGCGCTCAACCTGTGCCCGACTCTACGGTCGCAGACACGATGGATCTGAGTCGCCGCCTGGAACCGATTCTGGATGCCTTCGGCGATACGGAACGCGCGACTGCCCGGGCGGCGGAACGGTTTGCCCATCTGACCGACAACCCGCTCGACGTAAACCAGGCCACCGCCGCCGATCTCTCGGTGCTTCCGGCGTTGTCGGCCGGCGAAGCCCATCGAATCGTGCGCCACCGGCGAGAGCACGGTCCGTACGACTCGTGGGCCGCGGTGCGGGACGTGAACGGCATCACAACTGAGACCGTCCGCGCTGCGCGCCCATTCTTGACCCTGGGCCGCGTCGACACAGCGGTCTTTCCGTCCTTCAACACGATCGTCTCGAACCTGGAGTTTAGCCTGATCCAGCGGTATTCCCGCGACCTTGATCTTGGGCGCGGGTACCGCGAGGACCGCTTCCTCGGCCCCCCGGGCCGGCTCACCTCGCGCCTGCGGCTCGACCACGAGCGGCGCCTCCAGCTCGCCCTCACCTTCGACAAAGATCCCGGCGAGCCCGTGCGCTGGACCCCCGCCACCGATACTTACGGATTTGACCACGTGGTGGGAAGCCTCGCTCTTCGAGATCTCGGCCCGGTCGAGACGCTGGTCCTCGGGGATTTTACGGCACAGTTCGGGCAGGGTGTCGCAATGTGGCAGGGGCTTCGCTTCGGGAAAGGGCGGGATCCCGTCTCTCCGGTGATGCAGACCGGGCGGGGCGTGCGTCCGTACCGGTCGGCCTCGGAGGCCAACTTTTTCCGGGGCGCCGCCGCCACCGTTGGACTGCCGGCCGAGCTCTCCGTGACGGCGTTCGTCTCGCGCCGGAGCCGAGACGCCACCCTCGACTCCTCCCTCGCGGCCCGCGGCGACCCTTCCGCCCCGATCCCCACCCGCACGATCTCGGTGGGTGGACAGCATCGAACGCCAAGCGAGATCGCCCGAAAGGGCGCCTTCGGCGAGACGACGATCGGGGGCGCGCTCGAATACCAGGGTTCTTCTCTCCACCTCGGCGCGACCGGCTACCTCGCCCGGTTCAATCGGCCCCTCCGCCCCGGCGACGTCCCCTATCGGCGCTACCGCGTCGCAGGCCGCCGGACCTCCATGCTGAGCGCGTACGCCACCGCCTACCTGAACGACTACACCGTCTTCGGGGAGGTGGGGCGGGCGCCAAGCGGAACGTTCGGCGGCCTCCTCGGGGCCTCCTTCGACGCCGGCGACGTTGCGGACGCGATCCTCCTGGGCCGCTGGTATCCTCCAGAATTATCAAACCTCCACGGGAGTGCCTTTGGAAACGGAAGCCGCCCCCAAAACGAAATTGGCATCTACACAGGACTTCGGCTCCGCGTGGCCGAGAACTGGTCGATTGCGGCGTATTTTGATCAATTTCGCGCCCCCTGGCTCCGCTTCAACGTGCCTCGGCCGTCCTCCGGGTGGGAAGCGCGCGGGGTTCTCGAATACGAACCCCGGCCCTGGCTATCCACCTACCTTCAGGTGCGGGCGCAAGGCCAAGACGAATCGACGGAATTCTCAGGCCCCGGGGGGCGGCCCCTCGACGGCGTGCACGAGGAACGACGCTATTCCGCCCGCTGGCACACCGAGTACGCCTTCAGCGACGCCCTGACCGTGCGAACCCGCCTTGAGCTCTCCCGACAGTCGACCCTGCCCCTCGTTGCACAGGGATTCTTTCTCTCCCAGGGCTTCCAATGGACGCCCCATCCATCTGTGCAGCTGGATGCACGAATTGCGTTCTTTGACACGGATGGATTCGCAGCCCGGATCTATGCCTACGAGCACGACCTTCTGTATAGCTTCTCGGTCCCAGTATTCTTCGACCGAGGCCGGCGCTCCTACGTCATGGCTCAGTACGACCCGCTCCCCTCCCTCACCCTCGAAGCCAAGTACGGAATTACCAGGTACGAGAACCGGTCCACAATCGGCTCCGGGCTCAATCAGATCGAGGGATCCCGCCGTCGCGAGATTCGCGTTCAAATCCGGTGGACGCTGTAGTGGGAGCTCCGAGTACTGTGGAGCTTGCTATCTTCGCACCAGTAACCTGGCGGACGGCCTGGAAGCGTGGCACGGTGATTGATGTAAACCCTGATGTCTCAGATCCTCCGTACTGTGCTTTAATTCGCGTTGCAGAGCCGTAGAATCTTCTTGGCGTGAAGCAATCGCAGCAGTTGCCCCGTGAAGGGACCGATCAACGGATTCTTCTTCTTGGCTCTTCCCTCATCTCCCCTCACCCACCCATGCAAAACTCGATGAGCACATCGGCGAGCCCGCGCGTCCTGGCCGTGGAGGACAACTCCGAGACGCAGCTTCTGCTAACACACTTGCTCAAGGGATCCTACGACATCGACGTGGTTCCTGACATTGAAGGGGCACTCGATGCCGTCGAAACCGGCTCGTTCGACGTCCTTCTGCTCGACATCAACCTCAGTGGAGACCAGACGGGCACTGATCTTCTCCACCTCATTCGAGAGCACGATGGCATGGATACAGTCCCCGCCGTGGCCCTGACGGCCTACGCGATGCCCGGCGACCGGGATGATTTTCTCCAGAAAGGCTTCGACGAGTACGTGAGCAAGCCCTTCACTCGTGCCGACCTGACGGACGCCATCGAGAACACCCTCAACCCGGCGTAGTTCGTCGCTCCGCCGACCCGGAATAGATTCCCACACGCCCAAAGCGCACAAAAAAGCCCGGGGCCAGTCGCGGCCCCGGGCTTTAACGATGGGGAATGGTCGTGTCACTCCCTTAGTTCATGCAAGTGGCTTTCAGCATGTCGCGCCGGTTCGAGAGGATCGACTCCCACTCAGACTCGCCAACCGGCTTGTCTCCCTTGAAGTATTCCCACTCGTCGACACTCTCGTCGGAGATGACGACCGAATTCGACATGTGAGCCACGCGTTTGAGTACGGGGGACGTGTCCATTTGATGAACAAATGTAATCGTGCATTCTCCGTCGGCGGTCTTCTCCTTGACCGACAGCCAGTTGTCGCCACAAACCTGGCAACTGTAGAAGCGAGACTCCTGTTCTTCTCCGAGCAAGTCGTCGAATTCATCCTCCTCTTCAAAGACGACCTGCATCGGTCGGAGGCTTTCACACCCGCAGGTCTTGCAGCGGAGCTTTTCCATATTGGGACTGGTGTTGGTGAGCAGCCAGTGCTTTTCTTACGAACGCTCCCCTTCCTGTGAGGTTCACTGCACAATTTTACATTCTCGGTCTGAATGACGACTCCTCACGAATCTCGCCGAAAGTTTACGTCTTTCTCTCCCCGTTTGTAAATCTGAACCGAGGGTGCCGACGGGTCACCGCCACACAAGCTCCGCGTCCCCCGGTTCAAGCCGGGCGGCGACCCCGATTTGGAGGTCAAAATCGAGCACGTAGAAGAAGCGGAATTGAAGTCCAATGCCAGCTCCCACCGACGAGGAGAAGGACCCGGCGTCAGTAACTGAGGTCAAGGTCTGCCCGAAGCCGTAGCTGTACAGCGCTTTGGCGTACACCGGAACCAGGGTGGAGCCGTCGTCGATGTACCAGAGCGGCTGTGTCACCTCCGCCCCCAGCCGTAGAAAGGACCCGGCGCCGAGCGACAGCTCCTCGTACCCCCGAGGCACAAATCCGCTTGTGCCGACGACGGCCCCCTCATTTTGGGTGAGGAATCCCGCGCCGATTCGCACACCCGTGTGACTCCGGAGCCCAAGCGGGAGGTACACGTCCGCTTCTGCTAAGAGCGCCCGGCTCGGAGAGACTCCGTCGGTCCAAGCATCAACCTCGGCGGCGGCGCGCAGGGCGAGCCCCTGATTGGGCACGACGTCGCGGGGATTTTGCTGGAGACGGTACCCGAAAAGCGCCTGCGGAGAAACGGTCACCCGATCGCGCCACCGTGTGAGTCTCGCCGCCCCGGCTTGCTTCAGGGCCTCAACGGTGTCCCCGAAGAACCGCGTTTGGCGGTACTTCGTCTGCAGCGACAGGGTCGCTACGCTCCGGTACACGTTGGATTGCAGGCGCACCGGAAGTCTCGTGCCCAGCGACACGCCCCGCTCCTCGAACCCGAGACGCGCAGCGCGCGGTCCCTGCGAGGTCCGGATCCTCGTCGATACGGTTTCGGGGGTGTTGAACACGGTCAGCGACGGGCGCAGGAGCCAGCGTCCCGACTGGACCGTGGCCGTCCCCCAGACCCGTCCCTCTTGCCAGTACGCATTGCCCTGATACCGCCACCGCCCCAGCGGATCGTTGCCGGCCAGTCCCAGACCGACCCCCACGCCGAGTTTTTCGACAAGAGGGCTGTCTGCAAGGTCAAGCTCGTCGGGATCGTACGCGAGGGTCGGATAGATCGCTCGCGGGGCGAGATGACGCCAGGCCTCATACGACCGGCCGTCGGCAAACTCTTGATCGTCCGCACCCGATTCGGGGCGGCGGGGTGGCGGGCGCGGCGTCTCGGTGCCCAGGATCACGCGGGACGGATCGACGGTCGGGGCCGCTTCCGGCCGAAACGGAATGCGGACCAGCTCGTGGCGCTCGTGCCGGTACTCCACGAACGCGACCGTTTCCCGGTCCGGCGACAACGTTGGCTCCAGGGCACCGAACGGGACGTTCGTCAGGCGGAGCACGTCGTTCGTCTGAGTATCGAACGCAAAGACATTGGCCACGCCCGTGAGGTCGGCCGAAAAGAGAAGATAGCGCCCCTCGGGGCCCCAGCACACGTCGTAAATAATGGCGTCCTTGAGGCCGAGCCAGGGCCGCAGGCGAACGGCGTCTCGCCGACGGTGATCGACACGGTAGAGGCGCTGGGAGCCGTCCACGTTCAGCAGAACAGCCACCGTATTCCCTGATGGAGAGGGGGCGATTTGCTGAAACCGCGTTCGCTCGAAGTTCGTGAGGGGCCGCGTGCGTTTTCCCTCAAGGGTCGCCCATTGCGTAAAAGGGCCGTCGTTCTGAACGACCCAGACGGCCCCCGGGGCCTCTACAGGCGCAAACGCTCGGCCTCCATCCGTGAGCCGGGTCGCCGTCCCGTCCGTCAGGTCCACGTGTTCGACCTCCGCGATGTCCTGCGTGGGCACCCAGGGGTCGGGCACGTAGCGGGAGGCGTAGAGGGCGCTCGTGTCCCGCCCGAGGCTGTAGGTGTAATCCTCCGTGATGGTCTGCACCCGGATCAGCGAGCGCTCGCCCGTCTCCACGTCGATCCGGTAGAAGCCCCTCCGCACGTCGTATCCGTGCAGGTAGGCGACCACCGTGTCCTCATCGAGCCAATAAGGACGCCGATAATTGCGCCCTGTCCGGCCGGCGATGGTCTTTGTGTCGGTGAACGGCTTTCGGCGGTTCAGCTCGCGCTGATAGCGCGCCCGTAGCGCCGTGCGAAGGTCTTCGTCGATGGCCCCGGGCCACTGCCCCAGGCCGGTCCACAGCCCAACACCGTATCCCAGAAACGGAAACTGATTGTGGAGCGCCGCGGCCTCTCGGAAAAACGCGGTGCTGGTCGTGTCTCCTTGTTCGGCCCAGGTTTCGAAGGCGTGGGCGCCGCCGACGTAGAAGCGATTGAAGGGCTGTGTGTAGCGGGGGGGCTCCAGCATTTGGGTCAGGGACCACGAATCGTCCGACAGCATGGCCGCCCGCATCTTCATCGTGAAGAGAGGCGCATTCAGCCGTCCCGCTCCCTCCTCGAACTGACTCTCTCGATAGACCGCGATCCCTTCCACCAGGCCCCTCGGCGCCGTGAGGTTGCTCGCCCGCGCAGCGTCCGGTGCAAAAAGCCGAAGCACATTCCCGTAGCCGAATCCCGCGTCGATCTCCGCGTGCAGTGCGTGCACCAGCTCGTGCGGTCCCACCAGCGCAGGCCACGACGACGAGCGGGCGACCAAAGCGTCCTCTTTGATGCTCGGCGCCTCAATTTCCTGCTTGAAGGGAAAGGGCGTGACAAATCCGTTCGACTGATCTGAATAGCCGTCTACGACGACCGGCATGTCCATCGGATCGGGCGTGAGACCCACGAGGCGGTCCGTTCCGGCTCGGCTCCGGCGCAGCGCCCGCCGAATGCGCCAGGCCGCGTCCTCCGTCCCCTCCTGGAAGATGAGGTCGAAGTGCTCTCCGTCCACCGTCCGGTACTCGGCGCCGGACGGACGGTACGTGACCTGATACAGATTCGCGTTCAATTGCGTTACCCCTTGGCCGCAAACCGGAACGGCGCCGACGACGGACAGTCCCAGCAGACCTGCAAAGCACCATGCCAGGCGGAGAGGACAAACGGGGAACCTCATGGGGGCGATTAAATTCTTGGAAGCGCTCGTCCGGATTCATCTCTCCGGGTCCGTACCTGAGACCTCGACAATGGTTCGTGGAGGGGCTCGGAACGGGTCGATCCGGTCCCCTCATCTGCCTGCGTCGTCATGACGTTGACCCTGGAAGCCCGCTGGTTCGGCACGCCTCCGCTGCCCGATGCGCTCCGGGAGTGGTTCGACACGTTGGGGAGCGTCCGGACCTCGGATCAGACCGACCTCTACCTGCCCGCGGAGGACCCCGCCTTTAACCTGAAGCTGCGCGACGGTCAGCTCCAAATCAAGCGCCGCCTGGCGGGCCCCTTCCGCACGTCGTGGGGGCCGAAGGCAGCCGGTCGCTACGAGCAGTGGGTGAAGTGGAGTTTTCGGGTGGATGAAGAGAGCCCGTCCCTCTGGAACGAGGAGCCCACAGACCTTTGGGTGCCAGTGAAGAAAACCCGTCACCAGCTCACGATCTCCCCCGAGGATCAATCCTCGCTCACAGCCGATCTTCCAACCTCGCCCCCGGCATCGATTGAAGCGGAGCTCACGACGCTTCAGGCGGACAGCGAGACCGCCTGGACCTTTTGTCTCGAAGCCGTGGGCCCCGATGGGGGTCTCGTCGAGACGCTCCGGGCCGCGGCCCCGCTCCTGCTGGACGACCGGCTTCCGGTTGCTCTTTCGACCGACCAGTCGTTTGGGTATATCCGGTGGCTGCACCAGCTCCCCACGGTGAGCACGCGGCCCGCACCGGAGGTCCGGATTTCTCGGATAGAGTAACGAAAACTGGCTACTGGACAGCTTTCATCACCAGCCGGTGAAGCTCCGATTTGTCTCTCAATGTGGGAATCGTAGTCATTCTGGTAGTCATTCTGAGGGAGCCCGCGACCGAAGCGCCCTGAACGTAGCGAAGAAGTGCTTTCAGAGTGCGCTCCGCTCAGAAACCTGTCCTCGACCACTGTCGGGATAAAGCTGTATTCTTCGAGAGCTTCACCGGCGAGCAATAACCTGCCACCCGAATTGGCAAGTCACCAGCAACTCTTAATCCGCAGAAGAAAATCCCGCCCAGCGAGGCTGAGCGGGGAGTTGGGAGCGGCGGTGGGGGAGGGATTCGAACCCCCGGGACCCGTGAGGGCCCTCCGGTTTTCGAGACCGGTGCATTCGACCAAGCTCTGCCACCCCACCGTTTGGCGGTCCATGCGACAAGCACGGCGATCTGTCCAACAGCGGTCTACTTGACCGCCCGCACACTCGTTCCGGTCCGGCCGCGAGTCCGCCTCAAAAACGCCGTGAAAGGACTTC
>PXSZ01000046.1:787-13648 GCA_003023105.1 Bacteroidetes bacterium QH_10_64_37 | reverse complement strand
GATGTCGAGCGGAATCGGCTCCGGCTCCGCCTGCATCGGCGGCTTCCGTACGAGTCGGAAGATGATTTCGTCGCCCGGCTCCACCGAATAGGACTTCTTCACGTCGCTCCCATTCACCTTGAGGTGGCCCTTCTTGATCGCCCGTTGGATCTTGGTGCGCGAGGCCTCGGGGTAGAAGCGGGTGAGGTACTTGTCGATGCGCGTTCCCCCGGTCTCCGCCTCCGGCACCACCACTTCCACGACGTTCTCCTCCCGGGTCACGTCGGCGTCGTACTCGACAGGGTCAAACGTATCTGGCGACGTACCAGAGTAACTCATTCGTAGTGAAAGAGACAGATTTGGACGCGGAAACAAGTTAGGTTCAGAGCCCGAGAAATCAATACCCTCCATGGATACTCCGTTTCCCACCGAACACGGTGGCTATCATGCGCGGTCGCGTTTTTTACTTCTACTGGTTTGCGGAGATCCCGTGAACAATCTCGGGTGGGTCCGGAGGGCGTGCAGCCGCACATTCCAGACGTACATGTGGAAATTCGACGCGCCAACGAACGCCTCCGAGCACTGAAGACCTCCCTGGCGCTTCACCAGTCGTCCCTGGACCATACAGACGCTCCGGCCTAAAACGCATCCATTGCGTCCAGCACGGCCTGGAGGTCCGTCTCATCGTTATAATACGTCGGCGCGAACCGAAGCTTCCGGTTGCGGAGGGCACCGGTGATATCGCGTTCTTTCAAGTGGTCGAACAGGGACTCAGGATCGTCGGGCTCGACGGTCACAATGCCGCTGGCGCGGGCCGGGTCGTCGGTGCCGTAGCGGGGCAGGCCGCGGGCCGCCAGTTCGTCCACAAGGGTCGTCGAGAGGTCGAGGACGTGCTCTTCGCACCACGCCGGGCCGGCCTTCAGATAGAGGCCGAGGGCGGCGTGCAGCGCCGCGATGCCGACGCTGTTGAGGGTTCCGGTGCGGAACCGGCGCGCGTCATCGTGGAACGTGAGGGCATAGTCGTCCAGATTCTCCCAGTCCACCGGGCCGTGGAGCCAGCCGGTGGGCGGGCGAAGCCGGTCCTGGAGCCCCTCGTCGCAGTAGAGCAGTCCGGCGCCCTGCGCGGCCATCAGCCACTTGTGCCCGCCGGTGGCCAGGAAGTTGATGCCGGCCGCCTCCACGTCGAGCTGCAGCGCCCCGAGCCCCTGGATGGCATCGACGCAGAAGAGGACGTCCTGCTCCTCGCAGAGCGCGCCGAGGGCCTCCAGGTCAGCCCGGTAGCCCGAGAGGAAGTGCACCCAGGACACGCTCAGGAGCCGGGTCTCGGGCCGCAGCGTCTGCTCCACGTCGTCGACCGTGTACGCCCCCTCGTCCGTCGGCACAAAATCGACGGCTACGCCCTGGTCCTCCAGGTTCAGAAACGGGTAGACATTGGTCGGGAACGCGCCGTCCGGCACAGCGATGCGGTCGCCCTCGGCCCAATCGAGCCCGCGCGCGAGGACGTTGAGGCCCGCCGACGTGTTGGGAACGAACTCGACCCGGCCCGGATCGGTGCCGAGCACCTCGGCCGCTCGCTCCTTCGTCTCCGCCATCACCGACTGGAACGCGTCGAAGTTTTCGATCGGGGCGTCCGGATCGTCGCCGTGCCGCTCGGCAACGTAGGCATCGATGGCGTCGCGCACCGGGCGGCTCATCGGACTCACCGCCGCGTGGTTGAGGTAGGTCTGATGCTCGGTGTGGGGGAAGTGGGCGCGGAGAGCGTCAAGGGTCATAGAGAACGAGATCGATCACGAAAACAGTTTCGTTTTCACGCAGGACCTGGTCAAGGAGATCGAGTTCCTCCTCGAGACCGGCGTCCAGTCGTGCTGGCTGGTGCAACCGCCGCTTCGTACCGTCACCCTCTTCCCGGGGACCATGGACGGCACCGCCGTCTCCAGCGGCTCGTTCACCGATCCTGTGCTCGACATCGAGGTGTCCGTAGGCGCCATCTTCGATCCCGACGAGTAGTTCTGAAAAGGGTCCCCCCTGAGCCTGGAAACACCGGGCAGTTCGACCGACGGCGCTTTACTCCGAGTTCCGCTTCTCCTCCAGCTTCTCCAGCTCGTGCTGGGCCTGGGCCTCGTCCTGCCCGTTCGCCTCCGGCTCGTCGTGGTGGTTCTCGGCGTCGGGGTGGTAATCCAGCTCTAAGAGCACAGGAAAATGGTCGGACCCAATGTAGGGGAGCACCTTGAGTTGCGACAGCAGGAAGTGCTCGGAATGGAAGGTGTGGTCGAGCGGATACCGGAGAAACGGATACCGGGCGTGGAACGTGCTGTAGAAGCCGCGCCCGACGCGCGGATCGAGCAGGCCGCTGATGTTCTGAAAAAGCCGCGTGGTGTACGACCACGAGACGTCGTTCAGGTCGCCCCCTACGACGGTGAGCTCGTCGCGATCCTGAAGTTCTTGGGCGAGAAGGATCATCTCGGCATCCCGCTCGGTCGTGTCGGGATCGTGAGTCGGATGGGGCGGGCGCGGATGCATCCCGTGAAACCAGACGTGCGTCCCCGACGGCAATGCCACCTTCGTGTGGATGGAGGGCACGTCGTCCTCCACCAGAAAGCGAACGGTCGGGTCGACGAGTGGATATTTCGAGTAGAGGCACATGCCGTAGGCATCTTCCTGCGGATGCTCCAGGGTGTGGGGAAAGTCGTCCTGGAGGGGCCGCAACTGCCTCATCCACCACTCGTCCGTCTCGATGGCCAGGACGAGGTCGGGATCTTCCTCGTCGATGAGATCAAGCAGTGAGCCGGCGTTCCGGTTTTCGATTTCCACGTTGGCGACCAGAAAGGAGATTTTGTCGGTCGCCTTGCCGTCATCGGTCGCCTCCTTCACCTGCAGCGGAGCCAGGGGGGTGTAGGACAGAATGTGGTCGATCTGGTAAACAAGGCACACCCCCAGCAGAGCCATCGTCCCGTAGTCGACGACCGTGGAGGGGCCCACCACGAGGAATCCGGCGAGCGTGAGCACAATGCCGCCCGACAGCTGCACCCGGGGAAAGTCGAAGAAGCGAATCACCCAGTGATCGTGCGAGAAGAGCGGCAGGACCGTGCCTGTAATAAAAAAGGCCGCCACCGCCAGAAGCAGAAAGGTCATGCGCGTGCTACTGCTGGTGTATCATCCAAAACGTGCCGGATTGACCGACTATGCTGTCGACTGTAGTGCTTTGCCCAAGCAGGGAGTATCGCGTATTTCGTATTGCGCAATGCGTACGGAAAACGCGAAATACGGAATACGCATTGTGCAGAAGAACGCAGAAAAGGGATGTAAAAATAACGACTGACGACCCGCTACGATCGACGGAACTGCTTGCCGGCCAGCTGGCGCACGAGGCCCTTGAACTCCAGCTTAAGCAGCGTGGGGAGAGCCGCGGACGGATCGAGGCCCGTTTCCTCACAAAGCGCATCGATGTGGACGGGCGTGTCTGTGAGGGCGTCGTAGAGGGTCTCCGCATCGCCTGAGAGCTCCTCGGCGGGATCGGGACCGGCAGACACAGTCTCCGCGTCCACCTCTTCCGGGGCGTCTACCGTCACGTCGGGGAGCTCCCCCAGCAGGTCGTCTACGTCCAGCACCAGCTTGGCGTGGCCCCGCTGGATGAGGCGGTTCGTGCCCCGGCTGGAGTCCTTCGTGATCGCTCCCGGCACGGCAAACACCTCCCGATTCTGCTCCACCGCGAGGCGAGCCGTAATGAGCGCCCCGCCCTCCGAGTACGACTCGACCACGAGCGTGCCGAGGGACAACCCGCTCAGAATCCGGTTCCGCTCCGGAAAGTTGGACGCGTCGGGCTCCGCGTCGAGCGCATACTCGGACAGCACAGCCCCATTCTCAGTGATCCGCTCGGCGAGGGCGGTGTGCTTCTGCGGATAGATCCGCCCCACGCCCGACCCGAGGACGGCAACCGTGCGCCCGCCGGCGTCCAGCGCCCCCTTGTGCGCAGCGGCGTCGATGCCGTAGGCGAGCCCACTCACGACCGTAAAACCGCGTCGGACGAGCTCGGCCCCGAAGTGGTGAGCCTGCGCCCGCCCGTAGTCGGTGCAGCGCCGGGTGCCCACGATGGTGACCATCGGCGCGTCGGTCGTCGGGAGCGAGCCGCGCATCCAGAGAAAGCCGGGCGGGTCGTAGATCTCGCGGAGGCGATCGGGAAAGCGCTCGTCCCAGGGCGAGACGAGGGTGGCCCCAAGCTCCTCGGCCCGTTCCATCTCTTTCCCCACCCCCGCCCGGTCGTCGAACGTAAGAATGGCCTCGGCGGTCTGATCGCCGACCCCGTCCACCGTCGTCAGGGCGGAGCGCGAGGCCCGGAAGACCTCGCTCGGGGTGTCGAACGCCGCAAGGAGGGCCCGCAGGCGCTGCGGCCCGATGCCCGACACGAGCGACAGCCCAATGAGGGCACGCTGCTCGCCCGACCGGTTCCGGTCCGGTGGCTCACCGTCGTCCTGGAGGGGAAGTCTCATGCGTGAATCGTCTTCGCGGATCGCGCGGACTTGACCGTTTCAAAAAGCGTGTACTTGAGCTGATCGAGGCCAATGTCGGCTACGGCACTGATCGGAAGGACGGGCACGTCGTCCGGGAACTCGTCGGCCACCACGTCGGGAAGAAGCGCCCGCTCGTCGGGGGCCAGGATGTCGATCTTCGACAGGGCGACGGCCCGGGGCTTGTCGAGGAGATCAGCCTCGTGCGCCTCCAGCTCGTGGAGAAGCTGTTCGTACTCGTCCCCGAGGTCCGAGGACGTGATGGGAATGACGAAGAGCAACACCGAGGTGCGCTCGATGTGGCGGAGGAACTGGAGTCCGAGGCCCTTTCCCTCGTGCGCATCCTCGATGATGCCGGGAATGTCCGCCATCACGAAGGTCTCGAACTCGCTCACGTACACCATCCCGAGCTGCGGCGCAGTCGTGGTAAACGGATAGTCGGCCACCTCCGGCTCGGCGGCCGACACGGCGGAGACCAGCGTGCTCTTGCCCGCATTCGGAAACCCCACCAGTCCCACGTCGGCCATCAGCTTCAGTTCGAACGTCAGCTCGCGGGCTTCCCCCTCCCCTCCCGGCTCGGCGTGGCGGGGCGCCTGATTTGTGCTCGACTTGAAGTAGGCGTTCCCGCGTCCGCCCTCGCCCCCCTCGGCCACGAGAATCCGCTGCCCCGACTCCACGACCTCCCCGATCACCTGCCCGGTCCGTTTGTCCTTCACGACCGTCCCCGGCGGCACACGAATCACCACGTCGTCCCCCGAGGCGCCCGTCTGCTCGCGGCGCCCCCCCGGCTCGCCGTCGTCTGCATAGACGTGCTTGTTGTGGCTCAGGTCCATCAGCGTGTAGAGGTTCTCGTCGGCCTCCACGTACACCGACCCCCCGTCGCCCCCGTCGCCGCCCGAGGGTCCGCCCTTCGGCACAAATTTTTCTCGGCGCCACGCGACGATGCCCTTCCCCCCGTCGCCACTGCTGACCTTGAGATCGACCTGGTCGAGAAACTTCATGCGCAGAAGAGCTGCTTATGAAATCCCCGAGCACTGCGCCGGGCAAAGAGAATGCAAGTTCGTACTACGACCGAGTCCTGCCCAGGTTTTCACGGGGCTTTTTCAGCGAGCGGCTGGACCTGTCCGGCGCAACCGCGTACGTTTCGCCCTCTTTGCACTCACCACTTCTTCCCTTTCCATGACGGACGTGACCATCTACACCGACGGCGCCTGCAGCGGAAACCCCGGCCCGGGCGGCTGGGCGGCCATCGTCATCCCCGACGCCCCCCCCGAGGCCACCGAACAGCGCACCGGCGGCGAGCCCTATACGACGAACAATCGCATGGAACTGAGGGCCGCGCTGGAGGCCCTTCGGTCGCTCGACGCGCCCTCCCGCGTCACCCTCCACACCGATAGCGAGTACCTCTCGAAGGCGTTCAACGAAGGGTGGCTCGACAGCTGGCAGGACAACGACTGGCAGACGTCGTCGAACAACGACGTGAAGAATCAGGGCCTCTGGAAGGCGCTGCTCGAGGAAGCGGAGCGTCACGACGTGGAGTGGGTGTGGGTGAAGGGCCACGCCGACAATGAGCTGAATATTCTGGCCGACGAACTCGCCGTGACCGCGATGGAGCAGTACAAGCGCGGGTGATCGTGCGTGGAGCCCGGAGGCGTGGGAGAAAGGGAGAACGTGTCCCGAATGCCACCGGGGCATGTCCCAAACACCCTCGGGAAGGGGGAATGGGAGCGACTCTCTAACCTCGATTCTCGTCCTCTGGAGCGGCTCGGGGCACTTCGCAACAGCACGGTGCTGTTGGAGACTTTGCGCGTGCAACTGATCCGTCCCCCAGAAACCCCGCTGCCGGGACACGGTGCATGCACTGCTTGTATTTAATTGTCCACCTCTCTCCAACCGCAACGATGCTGTCAAACCCCGTGTCGGGGGACACTTTGCCTGAGATGAACCGTTTCGCGTTTCCCTGCTCTCTTACGGCCGTTCCTCCCTCCACGATGACACGGCTGATCTGTGTCCTTCTTTCCTCCGTCCTCCTGCTCAGTGGGTGCGGTTCATCGTCGGGAGACAGCGAGCAGCGTCGGGGCCGGCAGGACGGTGAACAATCGACCCCGGCTGTGGAGGCGGTGCAGGCCCGGTACGGCTCGCTGCCGTTGGAGGAGCGGATGAGCGGCACAGTGGAGGCGCGCAACCAGGTTGTCATCACTTCCGAAATTGACGCGCAGGTAGAGGCGGTGCTGGCCCAGAACGGCGACTACGTGCAGAGGGGGGCTCCCCTCATCCGCCTGCAGGACGACCGCTATCGCGAGCGGGTGCGGCAGGCCGAAGCCGCCCTCCAGATCGCGCAGGCCGACGCCAAAAGCGCCCAGGCCAACCTTAAGGAACTGCAGTCCCAGTTGAAGCGAACCGAGCGCCTCGCCGAGCAGAACTTTCAGAGTCAACAGCAACTCGAATCGCTTCGAGCACAGGTGGCACAGGCCGAGGCGCAGGTCCAGCAGGCCGAGGCGCAGGTTGCTCAGGCCGAAGCCACCCTCGACGAGCGCCGGGCCGACCTGCGGCGCACGGTGATCCGCGCCCCCATCAGCGGCCAGGTGGGCAACCGCAACGTGCAGGTGGGCCAGCGGGTGGGCCCCAACACGCAGCTCTACACGATGGGCGACCTCGACACCGTACGCGTCAACGTGTCGGTGACGGATCGCATGCTGGGCCGCGTGCAGCCGGGGCAAACTGCCCGCATTACCGCTCCGTCCCTGGGCGACACCACCATCGCGGCGGAGGTCGCGCGCGTCTCACCCTTCATCAGCAACGAGAGCTACAGCGCCGAGGCCGAGATTGAGGTGCCCAATCCGAAGGGTCTCTTGAAGGCCGGCATGTTCGTGAAGGTGGACGTGGCCTACGCCCAGAGCCAGCAGGCCACAATCGTGCCCCTCAGTGCCCTCTACCAGGACCCGACCACCGGCACGCGCGGCGTCTTCGTGGCCCCCACGCTGGGCACCGAAATCCCGGTCGAAACGCCGGAGTCGTACAGCGCGGCAGACCCGCCGCCCCTCACCCAGCCCGCGCCCACCACGTTCCGCGACGTCGACGTCGTGGCGGAGGGGCAACAGACGGCGGGGATCCGCGGCATCGAGCCCGACGCGTGGGTCGTGACCGTGGGGCAGAATCTGCTCAGCACGAGTGCCGACGAGCGGGTGCGAGCCCGGGTGCGGCCCATGTCGTGGAATCGCCTGATGGCCCTGCAGCGGCTCCAGGACACCGACCTTCGCCGCCGCGTTCTCGAGCGCCAGCAGCGCATGGCCGAGCGTCGCTTCGGCGACTCGTCGGACGCGGACACCACGCAGTCTTCCGCCTCCCAGTCAGCTGCACCCTCCGACACCCTCAACAGCCCATCGTTCTCGGACGCGGCTCCCCGGTAATTTCCTCTCTCCGCCTCCTCATCGTTCCCCTCCAGCCCGATGGCGCTCTACGACACCTCCATCCGCCGCCCCGTGGCGACTGCGATGACGTTTCTGGCCATCATCGTCGTGGGCTCGGTGAGCTTTTACTACCTTCCGGTCGACCTCCTGCCGGAGATTGAATACCCCCGGGTGACCGTCTACACCAACTACGGGAACGTGGGGCCGGAGGAGATGGAGAAGATTATCACCGACCCCATCGCCAACGCGCTCTCGGGCGTGCCCAACGTGGAGCGGATCACCTCGCAGTCTGAGGAGGGCGAGAGCCGCGTGAACATGGAGTTTGCGCAGGGCACCGACCTCAACGCCGCCGCCAACGACGTGCGGGCTGCCCTCGACCGCATTCGCGACGACTTGCCGGTGGAGGCCGAGCCGCCCGGCATCTGGAAGTTTGACCCCAATAGCCAGGAGATCGTCTCCATCGGCGTCCAGTCGCAGCGCGACCTGCAATCGCTCACGCGGCTGCTGGAGCGCGACCTGAGTCGCCGCTTCGAGCAAATCCCGGGGGTCGGGAGCATCGAGATACAGGGCGGCATCTACCGCCAGATCCAGGTCAACATCCAGCGCGATCGGCTGAGAGCGTACGACCTGTCCGCCGCCCAGGTGCAGCAGGCCATCTCGGAGTCGAACGCGGCCCTGCCCGGCGGCAATGTGAAGCAGGGCCTGAAGGACCTGTACGCGCGTACGCAAGGAGAGTACCAGTCGATCGACCAGATCCGCCGCACCGTCGTGACGACCGTCAACGGCGATCCGGTGCGGGTGGAGGACGTGGCACACGTGGTGGACGGCTACGAGGACCTCCAGCGGGTGGCGGAGCTCAGCGAGATCCCCATCGTGAGCCTCGGCCTCCAGAAGCAAAGCGGCGCCAACACCGTCAGCGTCGCCGAGCGGATCCGTGAGGAAGTGAACCGCATCAATGCCACGCGGTCCGACGTGAGGATGACCGTCATCAGCGACCAGAGCGAGTTCATCCGCAAGTCGATCAACAATGTCCAGAACGCGGCCATCTGGGGCTCGCTGCTGGCCATCCTGGTGCTCTACCTTTTCTTGCGCAACGGGTCGACGACGTTCATCATCGCGCTGTCGATCCCGATCTCGATCATCGCCACGTTTGCGCTCCTCTACTTCAACGACCTGACGCTGAACCAGATGACGTTCGGCGGGCTGGCGCTGGGAGTGGGCCTGATTGTCGATAACGCCATCGTGGTGCTGGAGAACATCGTCCGGCAACGGGAGGAGAACGGGCGATCGCTCAAGGAGGCCGCCTCCATGGGCACCCGCGAGGTGGCCGGGGCCATCGTGGCCTCCACGCTCACGACCTCGGTCATCTTCCTCCCCCTCGTGTTTGCCCGCACCACCACGGCAGCACTGCTGCAGTCGATGGCGCTGGTGGTGGTCTTCGCCCTGGTCTGTTCGCTGCTGGTGGCCCTCACGCTGGTGCCCATGATGGCCAGCCGCTTCCTCACGATCGACGCCGGCGAGCAGACCAACGAGCAGGAGGAGTCGAAGTCGTGGTTCCAGCGCGCCTTTGCCCGTCTTGAGACCCGCTACTCGTCGCTGATCGAATCGCTGCTGGACCGGCGCTGGATCGTATTCGGCGTCACGGCGGTGCTCCTCTGCGGGGCGGTGGCGCTGTGGCCGATGGTGTCGATTGAGCTCGCGCCCCAGACCGACGCCAACCAGATCGACGTGGACCTGGAGATGGGCCAGGGCACCAACATCGCCGTGGTGATGGAGTACCTGGAGGAGCTGGAGCAGCGGGTGAAGCCGATGCTTCCAAAGGAGGACGTGGAGAATTTCGCCAAGCAGGTGCAGCCGTGGGGCGCGGAGGTGGAGATTCAGCTCGTCTCCTCCAGTGAGCGTTCCGTTAACACCTTCGCGCTGGCCGACAGTATCCGGTCGGCGGTCGTGGGCAAGGTACCGGGTGCCGACATTCGGGTGGACGCGCAGTCGGGGCTCTGGATCCTCCGGCGCATCTTCAGCGCCGGGAGCGGCACGCAGGACCTGCGGGTGCAGCTTCGGGGCTACGACCTGGAACAGGCCCGCAAGATTTCGCAGCGCATGAAGAGTCGCCTGGAGACGGTCGACGGCGTCGCCAGCGTGCGGACAGGCCGGCGCGAGGGGAGGCCTGAGCAGAACGTCCGGTTCCTTCGGGGCAAGATTGCGTCGCTGGGACTGACCACGCAGGAGGTGGCCCGCGCTGTGCAGACCAACGTGGGCGGCAGCCGGGCCGCCGTGTACCGCGACGGCGGCGACCAATTTCCGATCGTGGTGCGCCTCCGTCCCGAGGACCGGCTCTCGATAAAAGACCTGGACAATGTGTCGATCCGTACCCCCGGCGGCCGGTCCGTGCCCATTTCGTCGCTCGTCACGATGGACCGCGGCCGCGGCCCCACCGAAATCCAGCGCATCAATGGGCAGCGCGTGACCTACATCTCGGCCACCCTCACGAGCAACGCCGTGCTGGGCGAGGTGGTGGAGCGCTCGCGCACCGCCCTGGCCGACCTCAACCTGCCCGAAGGGTTCTCGATCGCGTTCGGGGGGCAGTACCGCGAGCAACAGAAGGCGCAGCGGGACTTCATCATCGCCATCATCATGGCGCTGGTGCTCATTTACATGGTGATGGCTGGCCAGTTCGAGCGCTTCCTGGACCCCTTCGTCGTCATGTTTAGCGTGCCGCTGGCCCTCATCGGCGTGCTGCCCACGCTCGTGCTCACTGGCACGACGCTCAACATCCAGAGCGTGATGGGCGTCGTCATGCTCATCGGCATCGTGGTAAACAACGCCATCGTGCTGGTCGACTACATCAACCTCATGCGCCGCGAGCACGAACTGCCGCTGAAGGAGGCCGTGGCCGAGGCCGGGCGCCTGCGGCTGCGGCCCATCCTCATGACGACCCTCACGACCATTCTGGGACTCGTGCCCCTGGCGCTGGGCCTGGGCGCCGGGGCCGAGATTCAGGCCGCCCTCGCCCGCGTTGTCATCGGCGGCCTTCTGGCGTCGACGCTGGTGACGCTCGTCCTCATTCCCGCCGCCTACGTAAGCCTCGAATTGACGGCGCGCACCCTCCGCACGAAGCTGCCGGACTGGTCGTGGCTCCCCGACTCCACCCTCCAGCCGCGACGAGCGTAAGCCCCGGCCTCTGGATTCCGTATCTCACGAACCATTTCGCAGCTGCTTCTTTCTACCCACGACCCAACTGCGGTGTCGCGGACCCGAAAGCCCGAGTCTTCCCCGTGATCTCCGCGCCCATCCTTTTCCCCAAGCGCTTCTTTCCCCATGTGCCCATCGCCCTCCACTCGCCCCTTTCTCACTCATCTTCTCGCGTGCGCGCTCCTCGTCGCCGGGGTGCTTTCCCTTGCGGGCTGCGCCGAGAACCAGGATGCCTCGCAGGACACGGATACCACGGAGATCCAAACGCCCGAGGCCCAATCGTCCACCGCCCCCGGCACCACGGTCGGCGACACCGCCGTGGACGCGGACGTGCCCTACGTGGCCACCCCGCAGGAGACCGTGCAGGGGATGCTGGAGCTCGCCAACGTGTCGAAGGACGACGTCGTGTACGACCTCGGGAGCGGCGACGGGCGCATTCCCATCGCGGCCGCCAAACGCTACGGCGCCCGGGGGGTTGGCATCGAGATTAAGCCGAGCCTCATCGACCGGGCCCGGAAGAACGCCAAGCTCTCCGGCGTGAGCGATCAGGTCGAATTTCGCCAGCAGGACATCTACAAGGCCGACTTCAGCGAGGCGACCGTCGTCACCATGTACCTCTTCCCGGAGGTCAACATGAAGCTCCGGCCCATGCTCTTCAAGCAATTGGAACCGGGCACGCGGATCGTTTCCCACAGCTTCGACATGAACGAGTGGGAACCCGACTCGACCATGGAGGTCAACGGCGACATGCTCTACCTCTGGACGATTCCGGAGAAGATCCCCGATCACCTGAAGTAGGAATAGCGACACCTCAACGTCCCCAAAAAATCCAAGTTGTGCCCTATCGAATGGAGCCGGGGAGGGAGGAGACGCGGAGAGGTCGTTCTTCCGTTGCGTCGCCCGTTCTCCGCGTCCCCGCGTCGGATCGAACGGAGTGCTAACGCAAAGGGTCGCAACTTGAGCAAGAAAACCAAACCCCGCTCATGCCCTTCAAAGGGGACGGAGCGGGGGGTTAATTTGGGCCGATCTGAAGTGGAGCCACTGGGATTCGAACCCAGGACCTCTGGAGTGCGATTCCAGCGCTCTACCAGCTGAGCTATGGCCCCAGTTGGAAAAATCTACAGCGGACGGGCCGCTGCTCATCGTAATTGACTGTGCGTAGCTACGGCCCCTTTTCGCAGTCTGTTCCTCCCTGACCGGTCTACGACGCGGCCCGTCGGGGGGCTCGGTCGTGAGAACCGTGCGAAGTCGACGGTCCGTGACGAGCGTGTAAGACGTTTTGGGCAGAGGCACGCACACTCCGTATCGCCGTATGTCTCCGCGCGCAATCCCAAACCCCAATTCCCTGCTGTCGTGAGCAACCAGAACCTGCCAACCAAGACCTGCCTCGTCTGGATCCGCAACGACCTCCGCGTGCGCGACCACGCCCCGCTCCGGCACGCGGCCGACCACTACGACCGCGTGGTGCCCGTCTACTGCTTCGACCCGCGCCACGTCGGCACCACCATGTTCGACCTGCCGAAGATGAGCGCCATTCGCGCTCGCTTCCTCTGCGAGAGCGTGCAGGATCTCTGCGACTCGCTTCGTGACCTCGGCGCCGATCTCGTGGTGCGCCGGGGAAAACCCGAGACCGTGCTGCCCAAGCTGGTGCGCCGGGTCGATGCCGAGGAGGTGGCGATGTTCCAGGAGATCGGGACGGAGGAGCGCCAAGTCGAGGACGCCGTGAAGGACGCACTGAAAGGGACCGACGCCACGCCCGGCTTCTTCTGGGGCAA
>PXSZ01000046.1:0-660 GCA_003023105.1 Bacteroidetes bacterium QH_10_64_37 | reverse complement strand
GGCCTCGACCGCATTGACGCGTATATCTGGCGCGAGGACTGCCTCAAAAAATACAAGGCCACGCGCAACGGACTCCTTGGAGCCAACTTTTCGTCGAAGTTCAGCCCCTGGCTCGCCCACGGCTGCATCACGCCGCGGCAGATCTACGAGGAGGTGGAGCGCTACGAGGCCCAGCGGTTCGACAACAAGTCGACCTACTGGATGAAGTTCGAGCTCATCTGGCGCGACTTCTTCACCTACGTCGCCTGGAAGGCCGGCGCCCGCCTTTTCGCCCCCGGCGGCCTCATCGGCAACGACATCGACTGGCGGTACGACGACGACGTGTTCGAGCGATGGGCGACCGGCACCACCGGCATCCCGTTCGTCGACGCCAACATGCGCGAGCTCAACCGGACCGGTTACATGTCGAACCGCGGGCGCCAAAACGTCGCCAGCATGCTCTCACAAAGCCTGAAGCTGGACTGGCGGAGGGGGGCGGCTTACTTCGAGTCGCGGCTCGTGGACCACGACGTGGCCTCCAACTGGGGCAACTGGGCCTACAACTCGCGTGTGGGTAACGACCCGCGGGCCCGCTACTTCAACATTGTGAAGCAGGCGAACCGCTACGACGAGGACGGCGAGTACGTGCGCTACTGGCTGCCGGAGCTGGAGGGGGTGCCC
>PXSZ01000045.1 GCA_003023105.1 Bacteroidetes bacterium QH_10_64_37 | reverse complement strand
CCCCCCTCGCACCTCCAGCACCTCGAACGTTCCCCTCTTTCCCGCCTCCTTCCCGTTTGTGCTCGGGACATGCCCCGATGGCATTCGGGACATGTTCCCCCCCTACCCCGCGCTCCCAACCCCCTCATGCCCAGCACGCAGCACGCTCCCGCCAAGGTCAACCTGGGCCTCCACGTCCTTCGCGAGCGCACGGACGGGGACCACGACGTCGAGACGGTCCTCCACCGGATCGACTGGGCCGACACAATCACCGCCGCCCCGGCCGAGACCCTCTCGCTGACCTGCTCGGATCCGTCGTTGCCGACCGATGAGGACAACTTGTGCCTCCGGGCCGCCCACCGCCTCGCAGCCGCCTTTGACGTGACGAGGGGGGGCGACCTCCACCTCGAAAAACGGGTGCCCTACGGGGCCGGGCTGGGAAGCGGCTCCAGCGACGCAGCGGCCACACTTCGCCTCCTCTCGCGGCTGTGGGAGCTGGATCCGTCCTCCGAACAGCTCCAGGAGATTGGGGGAGAAATCGGGGCCGATGTCCCGTTCTTCCTGATGGACGCCCCTGCGGCCTACGCCACCGGACGGGGCGATACACTGTCGCCGCTTCTTAAGGACGGGGGGTCCTACCGACTGCCTTTTCCTCTCCTCGTCGCCGTACCCCCGGCCGCGGTGTCGACGTCCTGGGCCTACGCGCAGGTGACGCCGAACGACACCGATCGACCGGACCTGCAACGCGTGGTTACATCGAACGACCCGGGGCGCTGGCGATCGGTGCTCGTCAACGACTTTGAGGCGCCCGTTGCGGCAGCAGAGCCATCGGTGGCGTCGCTCCGCAATGCCCTTCGAGACACGGACGCTGCATACGTGTCCCTCTCGGGGTCGGGCGGGGCCGTGTACGGCGTCTTTGAGACGGTAGGGGCGGCACGAGAGGCCCGGAAGAACGTTCAGTCTCCGCAGGTGCGCACCCACCTCTTGCACCCAGACTAACCCGTCCCGAGAAGATACGAGAAGGGCGTTCCCTCGGAAGCACTCCCCCCAGAGTAGCGTGCAACACATTCGGTCGGACCAACCGGCGAGACGAAGAGCCGTTAAGAGCGGCCCCAAGAGCCGTCAGATGCGACTGTAATACTGGTCGTCATCCTCGCCCTCGTTGTCGACCATGTAGTCGTCCGAAGGAACCTCGAGATAGGCCATGAGCCAGTCGAGGGCCCACACCTGCTTCTGAACCCCGTCCCAGTTGTAGCCGCCTTCGACTCGGTCGGCGACCTGTTCCCAGTCGACGGTCCAGTCTTCGTAAACCTCGAAGGCAAAGTGATGGTCGTCGGTCTCGAAGTGAAGGGTTCCCTCTTCGGAATCGTAAATGGTGTTGGAACCGCCATCCTCACGGGCGAGCTTGGCTCCAAGCACGATCAAGGGGACCTTGAAGCGATAGTCCATTTTTTCGACCTGCTCGGCCTGGCTGATCAGGAAGTTGGCCAGGGTTGCACAGCCGTCGCTCACCTCCATGGCCGCCTGGGCTGCCTGCTGCGTGGTCGGGTCGGCGTCCACTTCGTCGAGCGCCGCCTCGACCAGCGGCCACACCTCGACGGGTTCTTCCTTCTTGGTCGTGTTTTCCTTGCGCGGGATGACTACGGTACGATTTTCGATATCCACGGGCTTTGAATGCGTTGATTGCGAAACCGTCCGCACGTCCTGATAGCCTTCGGGACATACGGCCCCAGTTTCGAGCACGAAGTGATAGGGTTTTGCTACAAGATGGGCGTAGATGGGCGAACATTCAACCGAACCGCGATTTGAGCGCGGCGGTTACACGTTGGATACAATCATCCTGTTACACTTGCTTAGTCCGCTCCTGAGCGCTCGGCATTGAGTTCCGCCTCCAGCTCCAGGGCAGCCTCCACGAGCTCCTCTTCCATGCCGGCGAGCTCGTCGTGCTGGCCGACATACTGGCGCACAGCCTCGTCGATCCCCGACTCGCGGGTGACCACCGTGCGCCGCTTGCGCTCGGCCGGATCGACGGTGCGCTCGATCGCGGCCACCGTGTCGGCTGGCGCCAGCGCGTCCCGAATCCGGGCCGGGTCGATCTGGGGGACCTGCTCCTCTTCCACCCGATAGCGCACGCGGACGATGGCGTCGGTCACGTCCCGCTCCGCAATCGCGTCCAGGATCCGCTCGGTCGGCTCGTCGGCCGCCCGCACGTCCACCTGCACGGCGACGAAGGGGCGGGCCGGGGTTTCGACGAAGGTGGTGTGGGTGACCGGCTCGCGCGAGGGATCGATGTCCGCCAGCTGAAATCCCTTCGGCTCGTCGTGCTCGTTGAACGTCACGCGCTCGATGCTGCCGGAATAGACGACGGGGGGATGGCCGTCCTCGTTACGATCCTGCGGCCGGTGCACGTGCCCGAGGGCCACGTAGTCGATGGGGCGCACGGCAAGCTGCCCCACGGTAAACGTCGGTTCCGACGCGATGGTGGTGGTGTGCTCCGATCCGGCCAGCCTTGCTCCCTGCACCGTCACGTGACCCGCCAGCACGGTCGGGACGTCTGGGGAAAGGGGCTGCTCGGTGCCGTCGGCCGTCACGCCCGGCTCCCCCTCCAGGATTTCATTTGTGCGACGCTGGATGTAGGTCACGTAGTGCTCTTCGATGAACTGCCGCAGCTCGTCCGGCGACATCGTGCGGTACTCGTCCTTGGCAAGGATCTGGCTCCGGATGGGCCAGGGCAGCGGAATGAGCTGAAGGAGGCCGCACGTCGTGTCGATGATCTGGACGTTCGGAGTGGGCTTGCGATAGCAGTACACCTCGCCGGTGATGTGATCGAAGATGTCGAGCGACGAGGCGCGCCCAAAGGTGACGGGATGGTCGTGGTTGCCCACGATGAGAATGATGGGAATCCCGGCCTCAGCGAGCGGGCGGAGGCACTGGATGAAGATCTTCTGCTGGGTCGGCGTGGGGTCGGCCGTGTGGTAGGCGTCGCCGCAGAACAGGAAGGCCTCCACGTCCGCGTCGAGGGCGCGCTGCACCACCGCGTCGAGCGACGCCTGCACGTCCAGCAGTCGCGTGTTGAGGCCCGTGTCCGGATCGCGCCGGCCGTGGGTCTTGAACCCGAGATGGATGTCGGCCGTGTGCAGCAGTTTCACAGCGTCGAATGGCGAATTTCGAACGGCGAATGGCAAGAAGAGAACGCCCGAACCGCGAGGCCGAGTCGAAAAACGGTCACTCGAAATTCGCAATCCGAATTTCGACACGGACCTCACCAGCCGACGCGGCCGCCGTCCTGGGCATCCGTGGTGTCCTCCGGCGGGCCGTACCGCTCCACCAGCGGGAAGGAGGCCTTCGAGAGTTTCACCTCCTCCGATTCCTGGATCCGCCGGTAGTAGTCGCCGACGAGAAAGAGCGCGCTGTGGGCGCCCTGCCCCCAGAAGTTCATCCGGAAGGTGAGGCGCTGATCCTCGAAGCCGACCCAGGCCCCGCTCACCAACTCGGGATGCATCAGCATGAACCACGTGTCGGCCGCCCGGTCGGTGGTGCCCGTCTTGCCCGCAAGGTCGTACTCGCCGAGGCCGAACTGCGTACGGATGCGGACGCCGGTACCGTAGTCGACGACGCCGCGCATCATGTCCACCACCGTATAGGCCGTGCGCTTCGACAAGGCCTCGCGCGGGCTCGGGGACGCCTCCCAGATGAGGTTGCCGTACCGGTCTTCGATGCGGGTAATCGACACCGGCTCGTTGTAGAGGCCGCCATTGGCGAGGGTGCTGTAGGCGGCGGCCATGTCGAGCAGCCGCACGCTGCTGGTGCCGAGGGCAATGGACGGAACGGCCCGAAGGTGTTTTTTCGGAATTCCCATGCGGCGGGCGTACGTGGCCACGGTGCTCGGATTGAGGTCGAGCGCGAGCCGGGCCGTAATCGTGTTTTTCGAGTTGGCCAGCCCCTGGCTCAGCGTGAGCATCTCGCCGGAGGACTGCCTGTTGTAATTCTGGGGCGACCAGGTCGTGTCGGCCCCCGTATCTTCCCAGACAAAGGTACTGTCGAGCAGCGTGTCGTAGGGCGAGTAGCCGTTGTCGATGGCAGCGGTGTAGGTGAAGGGTTTGAAGGTGGAGCCGGGCTGGCGCTGAGCAATGCCGACCTTGTCATATTTCTCAGTCCGAAAGTTTCGTCCTCCGATCCACACCTTCACGTGGCCGTTGCGAGGATCGATGGAGACGAGCCCCGCACCGAGACGGCTCTTTACCGTTTTCAGCGAATCGAGAAACGGCTCATCGTTGCGGAGCGAATCGATGGCTTCGTCCTCCCCCATCCCGCGGGCCCGCAGGGTGTCGTAGCGGGTCGTCTTGCGGATAAAGTCGTTCAAGACCTCGGGATTGGACTCCCAGAAGTACGCGAGGGGGTCGTAATCCTCGCCCGGCTTGAGGGAGCGGTAGTCCGCAAGCCTGTTGCTGTAGAGCCCCGGCGAGGGCTCGCTCCACTGGTAGCCCACCACCTTCTGCAGGCCCAACATCTGCTCTTCGACCGCCGCCCGGGCCATGGCCTGCAGCTTCGAGTCGAGCGTCGTATAGACGCGGAGGCCCTCCCCGTAGATGTCATGGCCGTGAAGAGGATGATTCTTATACTTCTCGTTATTGGCCCATTTCGACAGAGTTTTCCGCACGTGCTCGGCGAAGTAGGGGGCGAGGCTGGCGGAGAGTCGGGACGAATGATAGTCGGCCTGCACCGGCTCGTTCGCGTGCTTCCGGTAGTAGGAGTCGCTGAGAAAGCCGCGCGACGTCATCAGGCGCAGGACCACGTTCCGGCGCTGCTTCGCGTTCTGCGGGTTCTGCACCGGGTTGTAGTACGTAGTGGCTTGCAACTGGCCAATCAGGGTGGCGGCCTGGAGTGGATTGAGATCGGCGGCCCGGCGGCCGAAGTAGGTGTGCGCCGCCGACTCGACGCCGTACACGTTCCCCCCAAAGCTGACCGTGTTCAGGTACATCTCCATGATCTCCCGCTTCGTGTAGCGCCGCTCCAGCTCCACGGCCGTCACCATCTCTTTCAGCTTGCGCTTGATGGTGCTCGCGTAGCCGACCTCCTTTTCGTACAGGTTGCGGGCGAGCTGCTGCGTGATCGTCGACCCCCCCCGGAAGTTGCCGGTCAAGATGTCAACCATCGCGGCCATGATGGCCTTGGGGTCCACGCCCCAGTGGCGGTAGAAGCGCCGGTCCTCCGTGGCAATCAGGGCGCGCTTGACGTGGGGCGAGATGCTGTCGTAGGGCACCCAGGAGCGATTTTGCCGGGCGTACCGGGCCAGCTCCTCGCCGTCGGCCGTGTAGGCAATCGTGGCCAACTGCACGGCGGGGTCCTCGAGACGCTCCGTGGCCGGGATGTTGTCCGTCAGCGTCCAGATGTACACGCCCAGAACGAGGGTCCCGAACGCCAACAGTCCGGTGATCACGGAGAGAGCGACGGCGGCCTGGGCCTTCATCGGATCTGCGATCCGCCGGTGAAAAAATCCCCGTAGGCCGGTGGTGGGCCGCTCCGCCCCCCCGTCGCCCGAACGGGCCTCTTCACGAGCCGACCGGTCGCTGAAGTACTGATCGAGTTCTTCGTCGGAATACGACCACTCAGACATAGACCAGCGATCAGATGAAAAAATATAGATGACACAGGGGCGGAAACGGGCGGCTGCTCCCCTGACGGCAACCGACCCTTATAACGGAACGGATTCAATGTTCTGAGCGCGTGAGCCGTTCCACCGATGGAGACGCAACTCCGTTTCGTCCAAACGGGCGAAGGTCCGCTGTTCGTACCAGTTTCCCGTATTTGCATACACGCCGTTCGGGCCGTTGTGCAATGCAGGAATGTGGCTGTGGGCCAGGACGACGCCGTCGAGCCCGTCGCGCTGAAGGAGCGCATGGGCCCGATCATGGAGGATCTGGGATCTGGGAACAGTCTCGTCGCGGTTGTGGAACCGCTGGCTGACCCACTGGGCGAGACCGAGCCCCAGATCGGCCGGCAGAAGTGCCCGGTAGAGGTGCACCGGGACCGGATGGCGAAGCAGGGTGCGCAGCCAAGTGCGAGACTGATGGGCGGCGGTCAGGGCATCGCCGTGGGCGAGATGCAACCGGTGGCCAAAGTGGGTGACTTCGACCGACTCCGGAACGAGCGTCACGCCCAGTTCCTCCGAGAAGTGGTTCCGGTGCCAGGGATCGTGGTTGCCGAGCAGGTACGTGACGGGCACGCCCCGGTCGGTCCAGCGGGCGAGCAGGCCCTGAAAGCGGACGAAGCCCTTGGGGACGAGACGCCGGTACTCGATGTACCCGTCGAACACATCGCCGAGCAGGTAGAGGTGGTCGACCTCGCCTGCGTGCGCCTCCAGACACTCGATGAGGGCCTGCTCCTTGTCCCGCTCCGACGAGCGGGAGCCGCGGCCAAAGTGCATGTCGGAAACAAAGAGAACCACGGGACCGAACAGAAAGCAGACCAGACACCGAGATCGTGACAACGGAGGTCCGCCCGACCGCTCTCGTCCCGAACGGTCAACGGAGAGAGTCGTACGAAGCTTCTGAGTCGTTTTGAGCCCACTGGCGGCCTCACTGTTCTCAACTCCCATTCCGATCGTATGCCGCGACGCACTCAGTACCGGCCGCCCACGCAATTTTCCGTGATGCCGCCGGTGATCAAGAACCTCCTCGTTCTCAACGGACTGTTGTTTGTGGCACAGTTCGTGGCGGCCAATACGCTTGCAAATTCCTCGGCCCTGGCTCACGTTCTCAATCTCCTTGCCCTTTATCCTCCGGGAGGCCCCGAACAGGCCGCACTCATCGTATCGGGGCAAGTTGGAGAGGCCCCTGGCTTCTGGCCCTGGCAACTGATTACGTACAGCTTTCTGCACGGGAGCTTTGGGCACTTGTTTTTCAATATGTTTGCCCTGTGGATGTTTGGGGTGCAGGTCGAAAACCGATGGGGATCGCAGCGCTTTGTGGTCTTCTATTTCGTGTGCGTCCTCGGCGCAGCCCTTACTCACCTTCTCTTCGTGCCGGTCGCGCAGACGATTGGGACCTCGGCGGGCCCCATGTCCGTTTCCGTGCCCACAGTAGGCGCCTCCGGGGGGGTCTACGGCATTCTCCTCGCCTTCGGGATGATGTTCCCAAATCAGCCGATCTACCTCTGGTTTTTGTTCCCGATCAAGGCCAAGTGGCTCGTCGTCGGATTCGGGGCCCTGGAGCTCTACTCGGCGGTCACCGGTACGCAGGGGGGTGTGGCCAACTTTGCGCACCTCGGCGGCATGGTGGTGGGATTTCTGCTCATCCAGTACTGGCGGGGCAAGCTTCCGGTACAGCCGGATCGGGTGATGCGGTGGTAGTCGTTGCGTATTGCTTATTTCGTACTGCGTATTTGTTTGGCCATCCGCTCGAATTATGCAATACGCACTACGCAATACGTCTCTCGACGAAGCCGAGTCCTCAGGCATCGACTCGACGACTCAGCAGATGAAAGAACATCATTGAGCACTGCCCTCCCAGCAAACCTTGCCTCGATTGCGCGGTACAATCCAATGCTCGCTGGCGGATCGACGGAATGGGGGCGTCGGCGGCTCAGAGCCTGTATTCAATCGAAGAACGTCAGGCGAAAATGAGTACGGCGCGTCGTCTCCAAGGCGCGCGACGCAGGCGATGCGACGCATCGTCGATGCAGCGCTGCGGAGCGAGTGCTTTTAGAGTGCGGAACGCCGAAGACGGCGGGCAGGGCCATTGGCAGCGCCCTGAGCGGAAAGAAGTGCTCCTGCCCTCTTCCCGTTCTGTTTGAATACAGGCTCTCACATACGCTTTTCTGACGGGGACTCACAGCCCAGCAAACGGCCGTGAACGATTTCAAAAGGTGGTACTACCAGCAGCCGGCGGCGCTGCGCACCATCATCACGATCAACGTGGTGGTGTGGGTCGCCATGCAGCTCCTGAACCTGTGGCGCCCTGGGCTTCAGTTTATCCAGGCCCACTTTGCCCTGCACCCGGTCTTTCCGGACATTCTGCTGGAGCCCTGGCAGCTCGTAACGTACAGCTTCATGCACGCCGGGCTGCTCCACATCGGGGTCAACATGCTACTGCTCTTCTGGGTGGGGCGGGAGTTCGAGCGCATGCATGGATCCGAGCAGTTCTGGACCGTGTACCTGACGACAGCGGTCGGGGGGGCGCTCATTTGTTTGATGCTCAGCCCGTGGGCGCCCAGCATCGCGGGGGGCAGGGTTGGCGGACAAAGCATTCCGGTGCTGGGGGCCTCCGCCTCGGTGCTCGGGGTGCTGACGACCGTGGCGATCCTGTATCCATACAAGCAGATTCGCCTGCTCTTCTTCGGGATCGTGCCGCTGCTGTGGGTGGTGGTCGGGTTTCTCGTCATCGATGCGCTCATGGCGTTGTCGCCGGGCGGCAACACGGCCGTGGCGGCCCACTGGGGCGGGGCGCTCACCGGGTTCCTCTATGCGAAGAGCCAACAGGGGGAACTGGGCGTGTTTTCGGGCGCCGGCTCGCTGTTTGGCGGCGGCTCGTCCCGGCGGTCGTCGCCGGGGCTGCTTACTCGCATCAAGGGCTGGTTTCGGACCACGAACTCGACCGACCCGTCTCCAACACAGCGACCCCGCGGGTCGGATGGGGCCCCGAGCCAGTCGTCCAACCACACCGAAGAGGTGGACCGCATCCTCGATAAGATCAGCGAGAACGGCTACGAGTCGCTCAGCGACGAGGAGAAGCGGACTCTCTACGAGGCGAGTCAGTCGGCTGATGAGTCATGAGTTACGAGTCATGAGTTGTGAGTCATGAGTTGGGGGCAAGTTGCTGGGATAGGGGGGAGCTCGTAATCCATTTTTCGTATTGCGTAATGCGTATTGCGTAAGATGTTCGAAATACGAAATACGCAATACGAAATACGCGATACGAACTTCGCAAAGAGCAGTACACTCCGACTCCTACACACGCTTCCTCATCAATTTCGCTTCGCCCCATGGAACGACCTCGCCGTTCGTCCCGCCCCGTTCAGGTTGGCGACGTGCAGATTGGGGGTGGGGCTCCGGTTTCGGTACAGACGATGACCGTCTCGAAGACGCACGAGGTGGAGACGACCCTCGAAGAGATCGAGCGCGTCGCCGACGTGGGGGCCGACATTGTGCGCGTGGCTGTGCCCCGCCCTGAAGACGCCGACGCCCTCGACGACATTGTGCAGGGCGCGCCCGTCCCCGTCGTGGCCGACATCCACTTCAACTACCAGTACGCCCTCAAGGCCATCGAAGCGGGCATCGACAAGGTGCGCATCAATCCCGGCAACATCGGGAAGCGCGAGTGGGAGCGCGAGGTGCTGGAGGCGGCGAAGGAGGCCGGCGTCCCCATCCGCATCGGTGTCAACTCCGGCTCTCTCGAAGAGGACATCCTCGAGAAGCACGGCTATCCCAAGCCGGAGGCCCTCTACGAGAGCGCCATGCGCCACGTGGAGGTGTGCGCTCGCAACGACTTCGAGGCCATCGTCATTTCGGTGAAGCATTCCGACCCCTACATGATGATTCAGGCCTACCGCAAGGTGGCCGAGGAGACGGACTATCCGCTGCACCTGGGGGTTACCGAGAGCGGCACTCTCGACACCGGGACGGTCAAGAGCTCCATCGGCATCGGGGGGCTTTTGGCCGACGGCATCGGCGACACGATTCGCGTCTCATTGGCGGCGGACCCGGTGGAGGAGGTGAAGGTGGGCCATCGGATTCTCAAGTCGCTGGGCATTGGACGGCCCGGCGTCAACATCATTGCGTGTCCCACGTGCGGCCGGCTCGTGGGCGACCTCTTCACCGTCGTCGAGAAGGTGGAGGAGGCCGTGGCCGAGCAGGACTTCGACAAGAACCTCGACGTGGCCCTCATGGGCTGTGCCGTGAACGGGCCGGGGGAGGCCGAAGGGGCCGACCTCGGGGTCTCGCTGGGCCGGGGCCGCGCGCACTTCTTCAAGCACGGCGAGGTGGTGGACACGATCCCCGAGGACGAAATCGTGGACACGGTGCTCGACGCCATCGAGAACTGGGACGAAGACGAGGCGTCGGGCGCTGCGGGGGACGGCGCCCCAGCTGATGATGAAGAGACCGGCGCTGCGGAGACGACGAGCGTGACGAAGCCGGACCTGCCCACCTCCTAAATCGTCTTCGACGGTGGACCGGACACCGCCACCGCCCCCCTGGAATCTCGGATGCGGTGTTAGACGCCGAGATGGTCCTTCAGCATTCGCACGTTCACCTGGTTCGATTTTATCACGGCGTCGACGAGGTCTCCCACCACGGGTATACTCCCCACGATTGCCTCTACGAGGATGATGGTGAGCATCGTAAAGATGAGCGACGAGGGGGCCCCGGCGCGGTACGCCTGGTAGGGGATGTAGCAGGAGATGATCGCCCCAAGGGCGTCCCCCCATACCGGCACGAGGCCGATGATCGGATCGAGGCCAATTCGGGCGTTGAGGCCGGGAATGGAGATGCCGTTGTCCATCCAATATGCAAATTGGTCGAGGCGCTCCACCACCTCGGACACGCTTACGTTCGATGCAGCGGCATTTGCAGTCATGGGATGAGGGAAGTTGTGTGCAAAGCCTGCTAGGACAGGGAAGTGCCACAAAGAAGAGCCACGGCGCGTTCCTCCGGCCCGGACGGGTTCCAGGAATTGTTTCGAGTGTGAAGAAGGACCGAAGCCCAGTGAGGAGGTTTCCGGTGAGTCCAGGAGACGCTACGAGTCGATTTGCAGGCCGCGGCGGCTCTCGCGAAGGGCCTCGGCGGACGCCCGGAGGGCCTCCTGCTCTTCGCCACTCAATTCGGGGTCCACGCGCTTCTCCACCCCTTCGAGCCCCACCACACAGGGAATGCTCAGCGACACGCCCTCGATGCCGTACGCCCCCTCGGGCCGGGTGCTCACCGGCAGCACGTTCTGCTGATCTTCGAGCACGGCCCGCACGATACGGGCAATGACGACGCCGATGGCCGTGTCCGTGTGCCCCTTCCGGTCGATGATTTCGTAGGCCGCGTCGCGCGCCTCTTCGAAAATCGACTGCATCGTGTCGGCCTGCCACTCCTTCCCCAGCACGGTCCGCTCGCAGATGGTCTGTCCGCCGATCGTGGCGTTGCTCCAGATGGGCACCTCCGAGTCGCCGTGCTCCCCCAGTACGTAGGCGTGCACCGACCGGGGATCCACGCCGTAGTGGCGCCCCAGCAGCGCCCGGAAGCGGGCCGTGTCCAGCAGCGTGCCGGTGCCGATAATGCGGCGCCTCGGGCGATCACTCAGCTCCTGGCAGAGGTACGTAAGCACGTCTACCGGATTCGTGGCGACCACGAGGATGGCGTTCGAGGCGTGCTTGTCGAGTTGAATGATGATCTCGCGGAAGATCTCCGCGTTCCGCTGGAGGAGGTCGAGCCGGGTCTCATCGGACGATGTCTGGCTGGCCCCCGCCGAGAGGACAATGATTTGCGCATTGCTCAGGACCGGATAGTCGACCGCCCGGCACGTGATGCGGCCCACCAGCTGCTGCCCGTGCATGAGGTCCATGGCCTCGCCCTCTGCCCGACGGGTGTCCTTGTCGAGGAGGAGGATTTCGCTGGCCAAGCCCTGGTTGAACATGGCGTAGGCGGCCGCGGTGCCCACGCTGCCGGTGCCGACGATGCCGACGGTGCGTCGTTGGATCATTGGAATGATGAGTCAGGAGTTGTGGGAGGTGAATCGGGGACACGCGTCTGCTCAGCTAAATAGAATGATGAGCAGGAGGGTGGCGATGAAGCTCAGGACAGCGAGCAGGGACACCGTCACCGAAAGCGCCCGGCTCGTGCGAGCACGTTCAACGGGTCCGGCGGCCTGTGCCGACGCCTGCGGATCGGCCGTCTCGGGCGCAAGGTCCTCGTCCTCCGCCGGAGGAGCGACAGTGAACGAAACAGGATGGCTCCACGGACCGGTGCTCTCCGCGCGAAAGAGCGGCCGGACGCGCCAGTAGAACGACCTATCCCCTGCGGAAAGCACGTCGTGGAGCGTGATCGAGGTGGTCCGGTCGACGGTAAGATCGACGACCGGATCGTCGAAATCCTCGGCTGAGGCCACCTGAAACCGGTAGCCCGAGGCATCCGGAACGCCTTCCCAGGAGAACGGGACCGCGCTGACGTCGACCGGCGCCTCTCGGGTCGTCTCCGGATGGATCGGCGTCGGTGGTGCGTCGAGGCGAACGGTTCCCTCCTCCCCCTCCGGCTCCACCGAGGAAGCGGCAAAGTGGGCCGGCTCGCTCCAGACGGACCCGTCTCCCGCTTCCGTCTCTGCCCGCACCCCCCAGTACACCGTTGCTGCGTCGTCAGGCAGCGTCGAACCAAGAGAAATGGTGTCCCCGCGCTCCACCTGCTCGTCGTGGTAGATCGTGT
>PXSZ01000044.1:64735-82456 GCA_003023105.1 Bacteroidetes bacterium QH_10_64_37 | reverse complement strand
TGAGGAGTTGCTGGTGTGCTGCAGTGTTGGAACGGCGTTTGCCCTGAATTCGCAGCGGAAGGATGACTTTGAGGAGTTCAAGGAGAAGTTTGAGCACCAGTGCAAGGAGCGTCGTCCTTCTTTGAGTAGAAAAAACGAAAGTGATTAAAGGTCGACTGTGTCGAAGTCAGGTGCAAACAGTTGCAGTGCATATAACCATTCGCTGCAGCGGAGACCGGGCTGGAGCATATTCCGTCCGCTGGTGATGTCTTTGTTTCTTTCGTAACTTCTGGAGAGCCAGGTTCCACTGAGCCGTCCCGTTATGTAGCGCCGGAGCATTCCGATTGCCTGCGCGTTTCCCTTGATGCCCTGCCAGCCCTCCTCAAAAACCGTCGTTCTCGACTATGCGTTGGCAAGACCGCATCACAAGCACACCTGATGTCCTGAAGGGCAAGCCGCGCCTCGAAGGCACGCGCATTCCCGTCAGCCCCTAAAGGGTAAGCCGCGCCTTGAAGGCACGCGCATTCCTGTCAGCCTCGTGTTTGGCTATCTCGCAGACGGCGCTTCTGCCGAAGACATCCAGCGTGAGTTTCCCGACGTGGAGCCAGAGGACGTAGCCGCGTGCCTGAGCTACGCCCGCGACCTTGCCGAGTACGACGTTGCTGCTTGACGCAGATGCGCTTTTTCGCCGATCATTGCGTGCCGGAGTCCGTCGCCAAAGCGCTGGAAACAGAGGGCCATGAGGTAATCCGCCTGCGTCACCAGTTGCTAAACGACACGCCGGACTCCGAAGTTATCGCAGAGGCGCAGGACCTGAATGCCCTCTTGCTTTCGTTAAACGTCGACTTCTCCGACCTTGTGCGCTACCCGCCGCAACAGTACGGCGGCATTGTGTCGCTACAAGTGAGAGGTCGGCCGGAAGTGCTTGACCCCCTCATCAAGCGGCTCACTGATTATCTCGAAGCAAACCCGAAGCGCGAGCACTACCGCGGAAAGTTGCTACTCGTGGAAGCGCACCGTATTCGCGTGCGAAGCGGACGCGACGCCACCTAACCCACCATCGCACCTGAGCTTTCTGCTATGTCGCAGCCTCGCTAAACGCCAGGGCCGACTGAAAAACGCTCACGCCAGCCCTGCCAGGACAGGTGAGCTCACAGTTATGCCCAGTACCTCTATCGACCTGTCGGAACGCAACACCTCATCCGCTGGTGCAACTCCGAAACGTAATGGCACGAGCCGATCCAATACAAAGCTATGTCTGTTTTCCCGTCACCGCGCTACTTGACTGATGAACAGGGCAATCGTACTGCCGTGGTGCTCGACATAGAAGATTATGAAACAGTGCTCGACGAACTTGAGGAGTTGGAAGCCATCCGGGCCTACGACGAAGCCAAAGCGTCAGACAGCGAGCGCATTACGTTCGAGCAAGCGGTTCAGGAGCTTGAAAAAGAGCGAGAAGAGCAGAGGCCGTGAACTACGAAACCTATATTCTGCGGCGTGCGCAAAAAGCGCTGTCTAAGATTCAACAGCAGGATCAGGAGCGCATCGTCGAAGCCATTTGGGACTTGGAGAACGACCCACGCCCGCACGGATGCAAGAAATTGAGCGGCAGAGAGGGGTGGCGAGTTCGCGTCGGACAATATCGGGTGATCTACGAGATTGATGACGAGAGCAAAGAGGTAACGGTGTTGGACATCGGACATCGCCGAGACGTATACAGATAAGCACTTCGAATAACAAGTCGTTGCAGCAGAATGAGAGCTGTAGGTTCCCGGCCGGGACGCAGCTTTCGTAGAAAGTCGTCACGGCGTTATGCCGTGCTAAGTTGGCATTCTGCTCTGTGTGCTGCACCTTATCGATATGAACACACTGCCGCAGATTGTCATCTTTCGAGGCGTTGAAGGTTTTGGCATTCGGGCCACTGAACCGGGGACATCCTTGAAAGAAATAGAAGCTATTTGAGATGAGCGAGATCAGTGTGAACATTCCGAACTCATTGCATAGACATCTGGACGAAATGGCCCGGCGCGAGGGCATTTCCACCGATCAGTTTGTCGCGACCGCAGTCGCGGAGAAAATGTCGGCGCTGATGACAAGGGAGTACTTGGAGGAGCGAGGTCGCGAGGGGAGCCGCGAGAAATACGAGGCGGCCTTGTCAGAGGTGCCTGACGTAGAGCCGGACGAGCATGACAAGATCGAATAAGAGACAGGGAAAGCCAACAAACCGAGAAGGTCAACCGCGAACGCATCTTCGACGGTCGCTAAGTTCAACAGGTCCATGACTCTCGCTCCACCTGGGGCGAACAAGACCTACACCACCGCCAGATCCAGCGCTGCCTCCGAGGAGATCACCTGCACACCGGCCTCGTTCATCTCGTCCCAGGCCTGCGCCAGGGAGCCGTCCTGGTCGATGCCGCGAGTCGCGTCTTCAATCACGTACACGTCGAACCCCTCTTTCCGCCCGTCCACGGCCGACCACTTCACGCAGAAGTCCGTGGCGAGGCCGCACAGGTAAAGCGTATCGATGCCCCGCCCGCGCAGATAGCCCGCGAGGCCGGTCGGGGTCTCGCCGTCGTTCTCGTAGAAGGCCGAGTACGAATCGATCTCCGGCCGAAATCCCTTCCGGATGATCATCTCGGAATGGGTCGTGTCGAGGTCTGGGTGAAACGCGGCGCCCTCAGTGCCCTGCACGCAGTGGTCCGGCCACAGGACCTGCTCGCCGTAATCGACTTCAATCACGTCCATCGGGTCGTGCTCGGGATGGGACGAGGCAAAGGACTGGTGGCCGGCCGGATGCCAGTCCTGCGTCTGCAGGACGTGCTCAAAGCCCTCGGCCAGCTCGTTCACGGTCGGTACGATGGCGTCCCCCTCCGGCACCGCCAGGGCGCCGCCGGGGCAAAAGTCGTTCTGAAGGTCGACGATCAGCAGTGCGCGCATGGTAGGGTGGAAAAGTCGATTGGGAAGAGCCCGCAGTCTGTGTACAATCAAATCCCAACGGAGGGGCATTGTTGCCGGGGCTCGGGGATCACGGGACTCGGAGTCCGGGTTCGATGGGCCTCCGGAATGATCACGTGAACGCCCTCCCAATGAGCGATTCTGTACCCTCCGTCCCGTCATCCGCTTCCGCCACGGAGATTCAGCAGGTGGTTGCCGCCCAGCAGGCCCACGCTCCCACGGTCCGCGACACGACGGCGGCCCAGCGCAGACGCAAGCTCGAACGCCTCCACGACGGCCTCCGCACCTACCGGTCCGCGTTTCAGGACGCCGTGCAGGCCGACTTCCAGAAGGCCCCGACGGAGGTCGACCTTACCGAACTCAAACCGGTGCTGTACGAGGTGCAACACGCCATCGACCACCTCGACGACTGGATGGCTCCGGACCGTGTGGAGACCCCGCTCCTCTTCACCGGCACGCGCTCGGAGATCCACTACGAGTCGAAGGGCGTTGCCCTGATTCTGTCGCCCTGGAATTACCCGCTTCTTCTGACGCTTGGCCCACTGGTAAGCGCGATTGCGGCAGGCAACTGTGTGGTGCTGAAGCCGTCCGAGAAGACGCCGCACACGAACGCCGTCCTGAAACGGATGCTTGGCGACCTGTACGAGGAGCGAGAGGTCGCCCTCTTCCCCGGCGCCAAAGAGGTGGCCCAGACCCTGCTCGACCACCCCTTCGACCACGTCTATTTCACCGGCAGTCCGCGGGTGGGGCGGCTCGTAATGAAGGCCGCGGCGGAGCACCTGACCTCCGTGACGCTGGAGCTGGGGGGCAAGTCGCCCGCGATCGTGGACGGGAGCGCCGACCTGGACCTCGCCGCCGAGCGCATCGTCTGGTCGAAGTTCACGAACGCGGGGCAGACCTGCATCGCGCCCGATTACCTGCTCGTGGAGGACCGCGTGCACGACGCCCTGGTCGAGCGGCTGACGGCCACCGTCGATCGCTTCTACGGCGTCACCGCCGCGCACCGCCGCGCAACGCCCGACTACGCCCGTCTCATCGACGACGCGCACTGGGAAAAGATCGTCGCTTTCCTCACCGAGGCCGTCGAGGACGGGGCGTCGGTGGTCACGGGGGGCACGACCGACGCGGACACTCACTACGTGAGCCCGACGATCCTGACGGACGTGCCCCTCGACACCGAAATCATGCAGGAGGAAATTTTCGGGCCCCTCCTCCCCGTCCTTTCGGTGTCCTCCCTGGACGATGCGCTCCGGATAATCAACGACCGTCCGAATCCGCTGTCGATGTACCTGTTCACCGAGCGGGACGTGACCGTCGAGACGGTCCTGCGCCGGACCTCTGCCGGGAGCACCTGCATCAACGAAGGCTTCCTCCATTTCGGCAACCCCAACCTGCCCTTCGGCGGGGCCGGCCACAGCGGCATCGGACGGGGGCACGGAGAAGCGGGGTTTCGGACCTTCTCGAACGAGCGCTCTGTTCTTCGTCGGTCGTACGGCTCGGATCTGCTGCGCCCCCTGTATCCTCCGTACGACCGCCTCACGAGTCGCGTGGCGGACTGGGTACTGCGCTTCTTCTGAGAGTCTGTTTGGCGGACGCTCTGTGGCCTGCGACTTCGTGGATCTTGCGCAAAAAGGCTTCTTCACTCACCCGGTAGCACCGCTACAGGGTTCGTTTGGGCACCTTTTTGCGGCTTCGACCACTGTGCCTCGGCTGCACATCAATCCACCAAACGGACTCTGAGCCCTACAAAGACTCAGGATTCCTCCTCGGAAGAGTCGCTCTCAAGAACGGCCATCAGCCGCGAAAAGTCCACCTCCGTCAGCTTCTGCTCGGTGCGGAGGCGCTGCAGGGCGTCCCGCACCGCAGTCACGTCGGTCGCATCCGGCTCTGCGGCGGGGGTGAAGTCGATGTCCTCCACCATCGCCGCATCGAGGAACGTGGCGACGTACGATGCAGCCTCCGGCGCCCCCGAGAAGTCCATCGACAACTCGAAGGTGGCCCGCCCCCGATTCACCGTGAGCGTCACCAACTTGCCCCCGAGCCCGAGCCACCGGCTCTCCGCCTTCACGCCCACGAGATCCGAGTACCGGACGGTCTGCGTGGCCTGCAGGTTGTTGTTCTGGAAGACGAACCGATCCCGCGCAAAGACCGCCCCGTCGCCCCCCGTGCCGCTCAGCGTCGCGTCGTAGAGCGCAAGCACCTCGTCCCGCTTCACGTCCCTCGCGTAGTCGGACAGCGCATTGTCCAGCCGATCCGCCGGAAGGTCCGGCACCACGAAGAGCCCCATCTGCGGGGCGTGCGGAAGCCGATCGCGAAGCAGATCTTCCATTTGCGTTGAACCGTTTAACGTTGCAACGTTCAACGAATCATGGTGCCGCCGCCATTGCCGAGGCCTCGAAGAAGCCCGCCGTGGCTTCGAGGACGCCGCCGAAGAAGACGCCGAGCACGACGAGCGCTACCGCGCACACCACCAGCGTTCCCATCGCCGGGCCCGTCGCCCGCGGAAACGCCGCTTCCGTCACCGGATCGGTGGCGTCCACCTCCTCGGCGGACTGCATCCAGAAGACGTACACGACGCGGAGGTAGTAGTACGCGCTCAGGGCACTCATCAGCACGGCGATGACCACCAGCCAGGTCAGGCCGGCGCTCACGGCCGGGGCGAACACGAGGTACTTGCCCACAAAGCCCCCGAGCGGCGGAAAGCCGATCAGGCTGAACATGAAGACGCCCATCGCGGTGCCAAGCACCGGCCGCCGGTTGCCAATCCCGGCGAGCGAGGACAGCGTTTGCTCGCGCCCCTCCTTCCCGTCCCACTCCAGCAGCGCCATCACGCCGAAGGCGCCGATGTTCATCAGGGCGTAGACGAGCAGGTAGAAGAGCGCCCCGGCGTAGCCGCCCGTCGTTCCCGCCGCGAGGCCCACGAGGACATACCCGGCGTGGGCGATCGAGGAGTAAGCGAGGAGGCGCTTCACGTTGCGCTGAGCGAGCGCCATCACGTTGCCGATCACCATCGTCAGGACCGCCACGGCGGCGAGCGCGAACTGCCACTCGCCCCCCGGCACGGCGTGGACGAGCACGAGGATGAGGGCGGCAAAGGCCGCAGCCTTCGTGGCCGTCGACATGTATCCAGTGAGGGGCGTGGGGGCGCCCTGGTATACGTCCGGCGCCCACATGTGAAACGGCGCCGCACTTACCTTGAAGAAGAAGCCGACCAGGAAGAGCGCGAATCCGCCCCAGAACAGAAGCTGGGTCGAGGTTGTGGCGAGCTCCGCCGACGCCATCGCCGGCAATGTCAGTGTGCCGGTGGCTCCATACATCAGTGCAATGCCATAGAGGAAGAACCCCGTCGAAAAGGCCCCCAGGAGAAAGTACTTGAGCGCACTCTCCACGGCCCCCTCGTCCTCCCGGATGAGCCCCGTCAGGATGTAAAGGCAGACCGACATCGTCTCCAGCCCCAGGAAGATGCTGATCATGCTGTTGGCCGAGCCCAGCATGATCATGCCCACGGTGGCGTACAAGAGGAGGGCGTACACCTCCCCGTAGTCGTGCCGCAGCTGATTCAGGTACGGGATGCACACGAGCGTCGTGGCCAGCCCCGTCAGCAGAACAATCAGGTTGATGAAGGCCACGAAACCGCCCGTGCGGAGCGTCTCGAAGAAGACCGTTCCCTGCGGCACCCCGAGCTGAGTAACCTCCCAGATCGCCGACACGGTGAGGGCCGCGGCCCCGATCCACGGGATGGCCGGGTGGTCGTTGCGAAAGGCATCGAGAACGATCATCACCAATCCCACGAGCCCCACCACCGTCATCGAAAAGACGGCAGGCAGGTCGGCCACGATGGTCGGGGAGTATGGGCGTGTGGGCGTTTTTCTCCCACACTCCCAAACGCCCGTACTCGTCGGCATACCTCTCCAGAATTCTTTCACGGCTCGGTAACTCTAAACCCTCAGACGCTGTTTGGCCGACTGTCTATGGCTTGCGACTTCGCGGCTCTCGTGCATCCACGACGGCTGTCGGAATACTCGGTCTCGCCCCAGGGGCACTTCTTCTCCCGACGGCTGTCGGGATCAGGGCGCTGCGTTCCCAGCGCACCCTGGAGAATACTTGGTCGCTTCGCTTCCAGCGCAGAACGGCTTCTCAACACCCCAACCCCAACACACCCCAACACACTAAACCCAGGCAAAGTCCTCAATTTTCGAGGCCAGTTCCACGTCCATCTCCGTCACCTTCCCCCCCGCGTCGTGCGTCGTCAGGGCGACGGAGACCGTGTTGTACACGTTCTCCAGCTCGGGGTGATGGTTCCTCTCCTCGGCATAGAACGAAAGGCGCACGATGAAGCTGATGGCCGCCCGGAAGTCGGAGAACTCGTAGGTCTTCTGGAGTTTGTCGTCGGCGTACGTCCAGCCGTCCAGGTCGGAAAGGGCGTCCTTGATGGCAGCGTCGGAAAGCGGTTCGCGGGAAGGCATGGTACAGAAAGAATGGGCGCGAGAAAAAGATGCAATGAAGTCGGAAACTACGGAACGCGGTCGGGCGGCGAGAGGGTCACTTCCCCCGATTCAAGCGGCGCGGCGGGAACCTCTGTCGGCTGCTCGGCGGTGGCGGGCTGGTCTTCGGATTGTGATCGAATGGCGGCGCGCTTTTCCTCGACGGTTTCAAGCAGAAACTCCGTCGTGGGGGCCGTTTGCTGGAGGAACGGATTCGGGTAAAAGCCGAGGACGAACATGAGAACGACCAGCGGCACCATCAGTCCGAACTCGCGGGCGTTCATGTCCGGCATCCGAGCATTCGCCTCGTCCGTCAGCTGCCCGAAGAAGGTTCGGTACACCATGTGAAGCAGGTAGACGGCCGCGAGGATGACACCGGTTGTGGCGAGAGCCACGAGCACCGGACTGTTCAGCACCGTGCTCTGGAACGCCCCGAGCAGAATCAGAAACTCGCCGACGAATCCGTTGAGCCCCGGCAGCCCGGCCGAGGCGAGCACGCTGATCACCATGAACGTGGTGAGGACAGGCACAGACGTAGCGAGTCCGCCGTAGTCCTCCATCAGTCGCGTGTGGCGCCGCTCGTAGAGCATCCCCACGAGCAGGAAGAGCGCCCCGGTGGAGAGACCGTGGTTGATCATCTGGATGACGGCCCCCTGCATCGCTTCCGTCGTGAAGGCAAACAGGCCCAGCACCACGAAGCCGAGGTGGCTGATCGACGAGTAGGCCACGAGGCTCTTGGCGTCGTCCTGCACGCGGGCCACCAGCGCCCCGTAGATAATCCCGATGATGCCGATGACGGCGAAGAAGACGGCATAGCTCTGTGCGACGTTGGGAAAGAGCGGCAGGCAGAAGCGCAGCAACCCGTATGTCCCCATCTTCAGCAGCACGCCGGCCAGGATGACCGAGCCACCCGTCGGCGCCTGCACGTGGGCGTCTGGCAGCCAGGTGTGCAGCGGGAAGAGCGGCACTTTGATCGCGAACGAAAACGCGAAGACCGCAAATAGCCAGCCCTGCATGGCGAGGGGCGCGTTGTACTCCAGGAGCGTGTACCAGTCCGTCGTGAACACGCCGTCGTTGACCGCCTCCCCCGCCGCGTAGCCGAGATACAGGATGCCCACCAGCATCAGCAGCGAGCCCACGAGCGTGTAAATCACGAACTTGACCGCCGCGTAAATGCGCTCCTTTCCGCCCCAGATTCCGATGATGAAGTACATCGGAATGAGCGTGAGCTCAAAGAAGATGTAGAAGAGAAAGAGGTCGAAGCTCGTGAAGACGCCCGTGATGCCCGTCTGCAGCAGGAGGAGGAGCGCGTAGTAGCCCTTCTGCTTCTCCCCGATGTAGGTCCACGACGAGAGCACCACGATCGGCCCCAGCAGCGTCGTCAGCATCACGAGCAGCAGGCTCAGCCCGTCGATGCCGACAAAGTACTTCACGTCGAAGCCCTCCGGCAACCATCCCGCCCACACGTCTGACAACTGCGGCGCCAGGGCCGTGCTCACCGACGGATCGTAGCCCACGAACAGCCCAACTGAGAGCACAAACGTGACCGTGGTTGTCGCAAGGGCCGTCCATCGGATCGCCGAGGCCCGCCGCAGAAAGAGCGTCAGCAGCGCCCCAAGGGCCGGCAGGAAAATGACGATGGATGTAAGGTAGGGGATGTTCATCAATCGGTCTAATGCCTGATCGGCGATCGAAACGTTATCTCAAGGGCCTGCCTACGTCTACAGTGCATATTGCGTGTTGCATATTGCGTAAGGTTGGATCCTCGTATTGCTTCAAAACCGGACGTAATAAGCCCCGAAAAATACGAAATACGGTCTACGAAATACGCAATACGAAATACGCAATACATCTCCGATTTCAGCAAAGAATTCCCGGAAACCTCCCACTTCCACAACCGCGCGCCTCACTCAGATTCCTGCGAGCATCAACCCCACCACGAGCGCAGCGCCGAGGGCGAGGGCGAGGGCGTAATTCTGCACGATCCCCGTCTGCGTCCGGCGAAGCAGGCCGCTCGCCCCCTGAGCCGCATCCGCCACCCCATTCACGGCCCCATCTACAATCGTATCGTCGAACACCGCGAAACCTCTCCGGCCGACCCTATGGATCAGCGTGTTCACGACGACCTCGTTGTAGAAGTCGTCCCAGTAGTACTTGTCCTCCCACGTCTGGTAGAGCCCCTGCAGCCGCCGCTTCAGGAGGGCGTCGTATTCCAGACCCCGCGCCGTGTAGACACGCCAAGCGTAATAGACCGTCCCAAGTGCAATGACCGAACTCAGGAGAATTAATCCCCACTCCAGCGCCAGCGGCACGTGCCCCTGCACCGAGGCCTCGGCCACCGGCCCGCCGTACTCGGCGCCCAGGTAGTGGTGAATCCAGTTCCACTCCCCGCCTTTGATGACCGCGGGCAGTCCAATGAACCCGCCGATGACGGAGAGAATGCCGAGCGTCCACAGCGGCCCTGTCATCGTGGCGGGCGACTCGTGGGGCTCCAGTCGATCCGAACGGGGCCACCGGGGCTCGCCCTCGAACGTCAGCATGTACGAGCGCATCATGTAGAAGGCCGTCAGCACCGCCGTGAGGATGCCCACGATCCAGACGATCATCGCGTAGGTGTGCCCGCCGCTGTATCCGTACTCGAAGGCCTTGAAGAGAACCTCATCTTTCGAAAAGAAGCCGGCCGTGAGGGGAATCCCCGAGATCGCCAGGGTCGCCAGCAGGTAGGTCGTCCGCGTGGTGGGCATGTATTCGCCCAGCCCGCCCATCGTGCGCATGTCCTGCGGATCGAAGTCGCTCGTGTCGTGCCCCATCTCCTCCAGGTCGTGCTCCACCTCCTCCATCCCGTGAATCGCGCTGCCGGAGCACAGGAAGAGACAGGCCTTAAAGAAGGCGTGCGTGACGAGGTGAAAGATGGACACGAAGAAGGCGCCCACCCCCGCCGCCATGAACATGTACCCGAGCTGCGAGACGGTGGAGTACGCCAAAACGCGCTTGATGTCGTTCTGGGCGATGGCAATGGTGGCGGCCATGAGTGCCGTCGCGGCCCCCACGATGGCAATGACCGCCATCATGACCGGCGCCCCGAGTACGAGTTCAGAAATCCGGGCCAGCAGATAGAGACCGCTCGTCACCATCGTCGCGGCGTGGATGAGGGCGGACACAGGCGTGGGGCCGGCCATCGCGTCCGGCAGCCACACGAAGAGCGGGATCTGCGCGCTCTTGCCCGTGGCCCCGATAAAGAGTAGGAGGATGATCCAGTTGAGCGTGGCCTCCGGCAAGCCAGGTCCCTCCGCAAGCAACACGTCGAAGCCCAGCCCCCCGAGCTCCCGGAAGATCAGAAACATAGCCACCAGGAAGGCAAAGTCGCCCACCCGGTTTACAATGAACGCCTTGTTGGCGGCGGTGCTATTGCTGGGATCCGTGTACCAGAACCCAATCAAAAGATACGAGCAAAGACCGACACCCTCCCACCCCAGAAACAGCACGGGGAGGTTGTTCGCCAGCACGAGGTTCAGCATGGCGAAGATGAAGAGATTCAGGTAACTGAAAAACCGCCAGTACCCCGAATCTCCGTGCATGTAGCCCAATGAGTAGAAGTGAATGATCCCCCCCACCCCCGTCACCACGAGCGTCATGATCAGCGACAGCTCGTCGATCCGGTAGGCAAAGGCCAGCTCCAGGTCCCCCGCCGCCATCCACGTGAAGTAATCGGCCACGATCGGCTCTCCGCCGAAGGTAACGAAGAGGTAGCACGCGATCACGAACGGAACCGCCACGACGGCCGTGCCGAGGGTGCCCAGGAGCGTCTCCCGCGTGCGAAGATCTTTCAGAAAAAGCGGCGTCACGCCATTTAATATCGCCCCCGCAAGCGGCAGCAGAAGAATGAGACGGAGCAGAAACGCAGAAGTCATCAGCGCAGCAGAAAGTCCAGTGTCGAGAATGGTCGCAGCAACGGGACGCGTTTCCGACTAGTGCTTAAAAAGATTGATCTCGGTAATGTCCACGGTCACCTCGCTGCGGAAGATGGCAATCACGATCGCGAGTCCCACCGCCGCCTCCGCAGCCGCCACCGCAATCGAGAAGAAGACCAGCATCTGCCCCGTCGGGTCGCCCATCGACTGACTAAAGGCCACCAGCGTGAGGTTCACCGCGTTCAACATCAGCTCCACCGACATGAGCACCACGATGGCGTTGCGCCGAAAAAGGACCCCGAGCGTGCCGATCGTGAAGAGCACGGCACTGAGGGAAAGATACCAGTTCAGAGCAACTTCCATTTTTTGTTGGTGGTGGTTTGTTGGTTGCTTCGTTGGCTGCGTTTTGCAGGCGATGCGAATTGGCGGACACGCCGTACCAGAAGACAGCAATCAACCATCCATAGCCAACGACCAACCAGAATTATTCAAAGCGGCGTTGGGCGAGCATAACGGCCCCGACCGTAGCGGCAAGAAGAAGAATGCCGGCGACCTGCAGGTGAAGGGCGTAGCGAGTAAACAGGATCATTCCCAGGGTTTCTGCACTGCCCACCTCCGCGGCCGTCTGTCCCCCCACCGGCTCCACGCCGAGGTCAAACTCCAGGGCCACGACGTATAACAGCTGACTCAGTAGCGCAAGGCCAACAGCAAAGCCTCCGATCCGGGCCCAGTTGAGCTTCTCGAGCTCCGGCAGTGCCGACAGGTTGAGCAACATGATGACAAACAGAAACAGGACCATGATGGCCCCGGCGTAAATGAGAATTTGAATGACGCCGATGAACGATGCATTCAGCGTCAGATAAAGCCCGGCGATACAAAACAAATTGAGCACCAACCAGAGCGCGCTCGCCACGGGATTTCGCGCAATGAGCATTCCGAGGGCGGCGGCCACCGCTACCGTCGCCAGAAAAAAGAACATGGAAGGTGAAGCCATTGCCCCAAGACGATTAGTAGAATTAGGAAGGTCCGATATCGCCGCTCTGAATTCATGATCTCAGCAGCGACACGCCACGGACGCGACATGCCGCCGGCATGTCGAGAGGTCCTGGGCGTCGTAGAGCCGGGATCTCGATCCACAGACAGAGGAGCGGATCGGACGCCATCTACGGGTCGCAAAGTAACGCGCCACCGACGTAGGGGCAAGATTCGGGGCGGTTAATCATGCATGAATTGAACCGACGACTACCCCGAAAGTGGCGACGGCGAACGACGGACCGCCGACCGTAGGGAAGGACAGTGATCCGTGGAGCTCCCCGTCGACGGAAGACCATTCAGGCCCCGGTACGCGCTGACTCGACGCGGGCCGGGACGGCCTCGTCGTTGGTGTGGGCAGGAATCTCCGTGGGCTCCACGTGCAGCAACCGGCCGAACGACGATTCGAAAAGCGCGCCCTGCTCCTGGGCTGCCCAGACCTCAAGTTGCGGGTCGCCCTTCGTGGCCAGGAAAATGTGGAGAGCGTCCTCGGTGAGGCGCGCCCGGAGGGCTTCCACATTCTGAAAGTGACTCCGGTCCAGTCCCTCTGCCACGCGGAGCAGCCCGCCAAGCTGCCGGACGCGTCGTTGCTGGGAGGAGGACAAACGCCCAAAGTCCTCGTCGGAACGCTCCGGAAACGGACCCCGATGATAGTGGGCCACCAATCCCATAATCAACACCTCCTCGGCCCGGAACCCCTGAAGCTCGGCGTGCTCGATCAGGTAGCGGGAGTACTCGTTGTGCTCGTCGTGCGCAATGAGGTAGCCCAGGTCATGGAGAAGCGCCGCATACTCCAGCAGCTCCGCGTCGCTCGCCGGGCCTTCGTACAACGACCGACATACGTCGAACAGAAAGGTCGCCGTGGCGGCCACGTGCTGCGCGTGGGGTTCCTCCCACTGAAACCGGTACGCAATCTCATGGACGCTGCGCCTGCGCGGATCCCGGAACGATGCCATCTGCCGAAGCCGAGCGTAGTTCGTGTCGATAAAGTGGACCACCATCCCCTCCCGCAGGGCATTCGGCGACACGCTCACGTGGCGAACGGACGGCAGCCCCGCACAGAGCGTGTCGAGCAGGACGGCCCCGGCTCCAATTTGGTCGACTCGTTTCGGCTCGATGGCCGGGTGCGCCTCTCGCTCCGACGCCGACGCGTGCATGACCCACCGCAGGGCCGTCCGGGCGCGCTTCACGGGAAACGACTGCTGGAAAACCGATCCAGTTTCCTCGCCGAACTGCTCCCTCGTGACGCGAGCGAGGCTCTTCATGGTGCCGGAGGACCCGATGATCGTCGCCACGCCGTACTCCCGACAGGCTGCCAACACCTCGTCGAGCTCGGACTTGAAGTGGGCGCGCAACCGGGCCTGCTCGTCCTCCGACATCGGATCGGTCGTCACGAATCGCTCGGTCATCCGGGCCGCGCCAATCTTCAGGCTGGTGTCGAAGACATTTTTGTCGTCGTCCACGACGATGAACTCGACGGACCCGCCCCCAATGTCGACCAGCAGGGAGGGCTCGTCAAACTCCTCAGTCCGGCTTACGCCCTGAAAGATGAGCCGGGCCTCCTGCGCCCCGCTAATCGGTCGAACGCGGAGTCCCAACTCCTCGCGGGACTGGCGAATAAATTCGCCCCCGTTCACGGCCTCGCGGATGGCACTCGTGGCAAACGACAAGTACTCCCGCACGTCCCACCCCTCCGCCAGCAGCTTGATGCGCTTGAGCGCTTTCAAGCCCCGCTCCATGGCGTCTTCCGGGAGTCGGTTGGCGTCCAGTCCGTGCTGCCCAAGCCGTACCATCTCCCGAAGGCGGTCGACGACCTGGTAGCTGCCATTCGGGTGCGCGTCGACGATGAGGGCATGGAAGGAGTTGGTCCCGAGGTCGATGACGCAGACGCGCACCGGCGACGCGGGCCCCTGGGATCGATAGGTGGTTTCCGGAACGAGGATGCAGGCAGCGCGCTCGCGGGGGACGTTCATGAGGGTCGTCGTTGGTGGGAAAATGCCGGAGAGTTGGAGATCCGAGTTCCCCGCGATCAATTCCAGTGGAGAGTTTCGGTGGGGTTCACGCTCGTAAATGATGACAGCGGCTTCTGGTTCGTGGGCGCTTCGGAGGCCGCGCCCATTCTTCCCCTACTTGACCCCCACCTGTCACACGCCGTTCTCACTCCGTCGCAACCGTTCCGCCTACTTCCCAACCACGTCCGCAGCGAGCATCCCGCGGGTGTCCTCCACCAGCGAAATGAAGCCTGCGCAAGTGCCGTTAGCGGACAGCCGCCTCGATTGCCGCCGCCATCTCGTCGGGGGAGCGGTCGGGGGTCCAACGCACGGCCGTAAGCTCATCGCGGTGCGCATAGGTCCAGTGCGACAGCAGCCGGACCTCGGTGGCGTCGCGCTTTGAGAAGGTCTCCGGCGGCTCGGCGTCGGGGTCGAAGATTGCCCGGCACCGGTGGCGCAGTCGCTCACGCTGCTCGGGGGTCGGCGGCTGCGCACACCGAATGGCCTCCTCAAACCGACCGAATCGCACCAGAAGCACGTCGGCGCGGCCGTCTCGGTCGTTGTTGGGGTGCACGAGGGCCGCGTGGTGGCGCCGCACCGGAGCGGCGGCGATGCGTTGCTTCTCCAGGATGCGCTCCAGGGGCTCCACTGTGTCACGGATTTTTGCCGCCTTCTCGAAGGCGCGTTGGTCGGAGGCCTGACGCATTCGCTCTCGAAGGCGCTGGAGAACCGTCGGGTCCTGTCCCGTGAGGAAAATCTGCACCCGCTCCACCGCCCCGGCGTAGCCTTCAGGATCGTCAGTCTCGCAGGGCGCGGTGCACCGATCCATGTCAGCATAGAGGCACCGCTGTCCCAGATGGAGACGCTCGTCGTCGCACTCGCGAAGCCGAAAGAACCGGCTCACAACGTCGACCACCATCTCGGCCTGATCGGTATTGCGAACCGGTCCATAGTACTCGGCCCCATCGGCTTCTAACCGACGAGTCCAGGTAACGGTTGGATACTCGTGGGCGGTGTCGAGCCGGATAAAGGGTCGGTTGTAGTAGCGACGCTGCGCCCGGTTGTAGCGAGGCTTTACGGCCTTAATCCGGCGCGACTCCAGGAGGATGGCCTCCAGCTCCGTGTCGGTCGTCGTCCAGTCCACCGCGCGCACCTTTTGGAGCATCTTCCGCTTGCGAGCCCCGCTGGACTCGACCGCCGTGAAGTGGCTGCGCAGCCGGTCGTCGAGCTGCTTGGCTTTGCCGACGTAGAGGGGGGTGCCCGAGCGGTTTTTCATCACGTACACGCCCGGAGCCTCTGGAACCTCGGGGAGCACCTCCTGCCGAATGTCTTCGATGTGCCCCGGCACCGCGCGGACCGTCTGGTAGCTCTGGTGCTGGAAGCGGAGAAGCTCCTCGACCGTGTCGATCTCGTGCTCGAAGGCCAGCTGACTCAGGAATCGCCGGAGCACGATGCTCGTCGCCTCCGCATCGCCGAGCGCCCGGTGGCGGCCGTCCACGTCGATGTTATAGAACTGCACGAGCCGGCTGAGGCCCTTTGAGTCGAGCCCCGGCAGCAGCCGACGGGCCAGCCGGAGGGTGCAGAGGGTCTCATTCGAACACGGATCGCGACCGGTTCGCTTTAGCTCGGCATTGAGGAAGGACCGGTCGAACGAGAGATTGTGAGCTGCGAGAATTGCGTCGCCGAGAAAGTCGAGGAATTCCGGCAGGATCTCCTCGATCGTTGGGGCCTCGAACACCATCCCCGTGGTGATGCCGGTGAGCTTGGTGATGCGGCCGGGGACGGACCGCTCGGGATTGACGAGGTGCTGAAAGCGGTCGACCACGCCCCCGTCCCGCACCTTGACGGCCCCGATTTCGAGGATGCAGCCGTCCTCCGCCGAGGTCCCCGTGGTCTCCACGTCCGTCACCACAAACGTCGCGTCGGCAGTGTCCATGTCACTCGGACCGCTTCGGATCGAGGGGGTCGTGTTTCTCCTCCAACAGGCGGAGCGGGGGGAAGCCGTAGTTGAAGCTGTACAGCGCCCCCCCACGAGCCGCACTGCGGGTTTGGGAGGACGATCCAAAAATACCCGGCACGCGCGTCGGAGGCAAATGAGAAAATTTTGAGCCGGCGCTGACCTGCCGGACAGTTGCTTCGGAGGGCAGGTCGTTGGTCGCCGGTGACGCTCCCAAAGAATACCAGTCATTCTGAGCGGAGCGAAGTGGAGTCGAAGGGGCCCGAAGGGTCATCCTCTGGGAATCTCCCCGAATAAAGCGAAAATGGTCTCGGGAGGACACGGATGATTTTCCCCGTTTTCCGCCGTTATCGAAGAGATTCTTCGGTCGCGGGCTCCCTCAGAATGACTGTGATTCTCACGTTGGTGGACAAATCGGAGCGTCACCGGCTGTCGATGAAAGCTTGCCAGCAGCCAGGAGCCGGCGGCCGCGAGCTCGAAGGGAACGATTTGCCCGTCGAACGGTGGTACAAAAGGCATAGCTCTCACCTTTCGAACGCCCCCACGCCCCCATGCCCGACCTTGACGACTTTGTCCAGTTCAGCAAGAGCCTCACGTCGCTCCCCAGTAGTATCGCCGAGGGCGGACTGGGGAATCAACCGCACTCCGGATTGGTCCCCAAAGTGGTGGAGCAGACCACGCGCGGCGAGCGGGCCTACGACATCTTCAGCCGTCTGCTGAAGGAGCGGATCGTCTTCATCGGCACCCCGGTCAACGACCAGATCGCCAACCTCACGGTTGCCCAGCTCCTGTACCTGGAGAGTGAGGGGTCGAACCAGCCCATCAACCTGTACATCAACTCGCCGGGGGGCGTCATCTACAGCGGACTGGGCGTGTACGACACCATGCAGTACGTGGAGTCGCCCATCGCCACGACCTGCGTCGGCCTTGCAGCGTCGATGGGATCGATCTTTTTGGCGGGCGGTGCGGAGGGGAAACGCGCCTGCCTCCCCAACTCCCGCGTGATGATGCACCAGCCCATGGGCGGTACGCAGGGACAGGCCTCCGACATCGAGATTCAGGCGCAGGAGATGGCGTGGCTCAAGAAGCGCCTCTACCAGATTTTGGCCTTCCACACCGACAAGGACATCGATCAAATCGAAGAGGACGCCGACCGCAACTACTGGATGAGCGCGGAGGAAGCCAAAGACTATGGGCTCGTGGACACGGTTCTGAATCCGGATAACCTCGACGCCCTTAAGTCTCTCCCTACCAACGGGGAAGCAAGCACTGAGGACGCGGGCCATTCTGCCGATGAGGGCTGACGGATGTGCCTATACGCGGAAAACGTGAACGAAAGGCCCATCTTCAGCCCTTGGCTGGGGATGGGCTTTTTTCATTCATCCGCCGAGCCGGCCGTCCAGCGCGTGCAT